>DNKW01000040.1 GCA_003488655.1 Candidatus Altimarinota bacterium
TTACGAGTCCCCTCACGATCCGGGGTGAAGCACGGGGGTATTGGTTTTTCGAAGCGAGTTTTCCGGTAGTACTCACCGATAAAAAAGGGCGGGTTCTGACGGGAACCATCGCGACCGCCCAGAGCGAATGGATGACGGAGGAATTCGTGCCGTTCGAAGCGGTACTGAATTTTGAAGGCAGTCAGCTCCCGGAGGGCAAAGGTATATTGGTGCTAAAAAGAGACAATCCCTCCGGATTGCCGGAGAACGACGATGCGCTCAAAGTTCCGGTATCGATAGGAATTTCCGGGACAAAAACGCCGGTCGATGAAGAAGTACTTCGTCAACTTTTTATCGACTATGTAAGTTCCAATATCACGGAGATTATCGGTGCATATTCCACCAAAGAAGCGACCAATGGGAAATGGTTTGCCGACGGCTTCGGATTCACTTCCGAGCGCCATATGTATGTGGATTTCGAGGACGGACATTTTCTTTTTCGTGCTCTATTGGAATGCGAGAGTACGCCATTAACTTGTAAAACTTTGGCAATATTTGAGAAACAAGGAGCATGATGGATGGTTGTTGAGGGAAAGGATTCTCAAAAAAATCTTCCCATTATCTATAAATGGGCAAAAGACTATGAATGGCAGAGATAAAAATATTTTTAAGAGCAAATAAATTGCATTTTCCTTATTTTCCCATACAATTCCCACGCATTTTACTCTTTATCTCAAACATCATGGATTCAGTAGAAACCAAAGACGCGCACGGAGCACTTCTCGCCGACGGAGACCAGGTTTTCCTCATCAAGGATCTCCCGGTAAAAGGTTCCAAAACTATGCTCAAACAAGGAACTGTCTACAAGATTCGACTCACTGACGATGCAGAATTCGTGGACGCTCCGGGCGGACTCGTTCTCAAGACGTGTTTCGTGAAGAAGAAAAAATAAAACCCTATGTTATCTTACATCTCTCCGATGTCTCCTCTCAGAACTGCTCTCTATAACACCATCCGGCTCATTCCGCGAGGGAAAGTGGCTACGTACGGGATTCTCGCCAAACACTTTCATACCTCACCCCGAGCCATCGCAAGCATGCTTGCTGCAAATACTCTCCTTGATACCTATCCATGCTATCGTATAATCCATACCGATGGACGAATCGGAGGATACCGAGAATGAACTGAAGAGAAGATACGGAGGTTGTATGCTGACGGAATCAAGACAGTATGAGGGAAAATCGATTTATGAAAACATGAGTTTACGAAATTTTAAAGCAAATTTCATTTGCACAAAAATCCATTTGAGATACACTATTCGGGTCTTATTTCTCATCTTCATCACTTATGCCAAAACCTATTAAAAAAGAAGACGCTATCCTCACTATAAAAGAAGCAGAAGTACTTTCCGAAGCAGTCGATACAGTAGAAGAAAAACCGAAAGCGATTCCTCCAAAACCTCCTATCTCCCGTTCCGGTCCGGCTTTTCCGCCCGTTCACCAGTTCCGTGGCTCACAGGCAGGTGCCATGAACAACCGCCAACGTCCCGGACGAGCCGCGAACAGAGGAAGATAGGGATTTTCTTGTATTTTCTTCTCTTCATCATGCCCAAAACTCCTCCTTTCGAGATTATACGAGCATCCCGGCGTTCCATCTCCATCCAAATTTCCAGAACCAAAGGACTTATCGTTCGTGCCCCTTTTTCCGTACCAGAGGATATTATCCACGCTTTTGTGGAGCGGAAATCCGACTGGATACGAAAGCATCTATCACGACAGAGAGAACAAAAAGAACAGAGAAACACTATACTCTATCATCTCGGACAGCCCCATTCGTACGAATACAATCTCCTGCAAAAGGAAACGGTTCTCCGATTGGAATGAATGTTCGTTTTCTCAGGAAAGGTACGGGAAGCTTCCGTAGAACAGGTAATGATTACCAAGTGGTATCGAAAACAGGCACAACAACACCTGAACGAACGCGTTGCTCATTTTTCGGAAAAACATGGACTCAAATACGAGCAGATTCGCATCACGAGTGCGATTACCCGATGGGGATCGTGTAGTGGTTGTAACAATCTCAACTTCCCCTGGAGGCTTCTGATGGCGCCGGAGAAGGTCATCGATTATGTGATAGTGCACGAACTCGCACATACCGTCCATAAGAACCATTCGTCTCGTTTCTGGACGCTCGTGGAATCGATTATGCCTGACTGGAAGACACATCGTACACACTTACAAGAGGAGGGGTGGAAATATACACTTCCAAAGTTTTAAAAATCTCTTGTGTTTGGTTTTTATTTTGGTATATTCAAAACCAAGATATTCTATCGGACTATTTACAATAAAAATCTCCTATTTTTCATGTCTCAAGCACGTCCACTCCAGGGCTTCAACGGACTTCGAGCGCTCGCCTGTCTGAGTGTCGTCCTTTATCACCTGAATCAACACCGATCGGTTACCGACCTCGCTCTCTGGAATTGGAATCTCTATCAATTCGTCGAGATGTGGCCAATTGCCGTGAGTCTTTTTTTCATACTCTCAGCTATCACCAATTCTCTTCCTTTTTGGCGTGCTATTCTGAGAGATACACCGGTACCAAAAACCCGGGAGCTCTTTATCGGTCGTTTTTTTCGAATCGCTCCTGCCTATTATGCGGTGCTCATTTTCACCTTTCTTCTTTCCATCATCCTCAATGGATACAGTGATGGTGCATTGCTCCGCTTCGTAGCCGGTGCCACTTTTCTCGCATGGACCCACCCGTTCACTTTCTTTCCGGTGGATATCAATGGTCCTCTTTGGTACATATCCTACGATATGATGGGAGCGATACTCGTTATGGGGACGATGAGTCTCATGGTTCGAGTACGAAAAATATTCATTCCTCTTGTTTTTCTTGCGACGGGCGGATTGCTTGTAGCGCTTCATTTTTGGTTTATAAGTCTTCCGTTTCCTGTTCTGGACGGGATAGTGTCCGAATGGTTCCCTGCCTATAATCCGTTTATTTTCGGACTTCATTTTCTCGTCGGAATCCTCGTCGCCTGAGCTCTGGTATGGCGAGAAAAAAATCATAGCCCCCATTCTCTCGGATATGATATACTTTTTATTCTCATAACCTTCCTGCTTTTTTCTTTTCTCTGGATGATACGTGAAGCCGGTGATTTCGACTACAGCTGGCTCCATGGCGCTCATCGATTTCCTCTTGTCACGATTATTCTTGCTCTTCTTGTTTTTATCGCCCCCAGCACAAAATATATCGGGAAATGGCTCGATAACCGTATTTTCCAGAGAATCGCCCGTCTTTCCTATTCCACCTACCTCTGGCACGCCATAGTCATCGTCCTTATGACACGATTTGCCTTCGGCTGACAGCACGACCTCCCGATGCCGGAGTGGCTCATATTGGCATGAGTAGCATTTTTTGGAGCTTTCTCTCTCGCCTGGCTCAGCTATACCTACATAGAAATACCAGTATCGAACTGGTGGAGAATTCGGTGCGAGAGGAAGAAAATGGAAGGATAATTTGAAAAATTCTATTTTTCCATATACTCATTCATATGAAAAAATATGTGTTTCTCACTCTCGTCGCTCTTCTTTTCCCGATATTTTCCCCTATCGGCGGGAGCTTTCATATAGAGAAAAAATATTCCTACGCTTCCGAGGAGCAAGTCCAGCATCTCAAGTTTAAAAATATCCCGGAACCGACTGCGAGCATCGACGGGACGAAATCCCTCTCATTCTGGAAGCGCTCGACTGGAGCCGTTCGTTTTTCGTCTTCGGAAAATATGTTCATATTGAAGATTCCGAAAACATTTGACATAAAAGCGGGGAATAATCCCCTTCGGGTAAATCTCAGTGTAGATGGAAAGATATTTCCCCTTTCCATAGACTCTGATGGCGACGGACGAGACGAAGCATTCTATTACACCGAGCCCCTCTTTTTGGATAAAACCGAACAAGTTTCCTATGTTATCGAAACAAGATCAGATATTCAGATTCCCGCCGTTTCCGTTATAGGACTCGATACCGATGCAAATAATCTCCGGGTGGCTTTTGGTTCGAATCTCGCAGAAGCGGCCGTCGGAACAGCCAATCCGAATATTATTAAACGAGCGGGCTGGGGAGCGGACGAATCTCTTCGTTATGAAGACAGTCCCCGATGGCAAGCGATATTCGCGAAGTTGGAAGCGAACAAAGATAAACCGAAATCCGACAAAACTCTCGCAAATGAGCTCAAAAACCAAACCATAGCAACGCATCTTGCCACCAATTTTCCCGAACAGGATCGGGCGATTGAAAGGATAGAGAGCGAGAATGGACACCCTCTCGCGTGGCCGATACAGAAAACAAAACAGGTGGAACGAATCATTGTTCATCATACTGCCGAAAATAATCAGAACAACAAAGACGATCTCGGACTTATCCGGGGGATTTACTACTATCATACCATCGTTCGCGGATGGGGCGATATTGGGTACAACTACCTCGTCGGACAACGCGGACAGATTTACGAAGGTCGTGCCGGGGGCGATTACAACGTGTCGGCGCACGCGCTCTGGAACAACAAGAGCTCCGTCGGGGTAAGCGTTATGGGGAATTTTATGACGGATGCTGTCGTGGCCGAACAGGAAAATGCAATAAAACAAATCGTGGAATATCTCTCCAAAAAATATGGAATCGATCTTCACAAGACTTCCATAGGACACAAAGAGTGTTCAAAAAACGATTGTTTCATCAATGATTTCGCGGTTCCAAACCTCACGGGACATCGGGAAGTGGGATTCACAAGCTGCCCGGGAGGCAACCTCTTCGCTGTCGTGGAAAACATTCGCAAGACAGAGACGGCTTCCATCGGACGTTCTCTGGTTATCAATCCGAATTATGATTCCATCAAAATCGCTTCTATCACTCCTCCACAATCGCTCAATAAATGACCTACTGTCCGTATCCGCCTCTCTTATACCGGCTCAGTAATCCGACTCAAATCCGGAGATAACACTCTTCCGCGGCTCACCATCGGAGTGAATTCCTGAATCCTCAAAAAGAATCTGGAACTCCCTTTTGAAGCAAGTGGAACCGATAAGATTGCTCTCGTGGTCGGAAAGAAAAAGTACCCGTTCTCGAAAGTCGAACTTTCCGCAAACCTTATAGAAATCCCGAGTTGGAATCGTAAACCATCATGGGATACAAGCGGGCTTATGAATGATAATATATTCCGCGGGAAAATCTCACTTCTGAACGAGTGAGGAAAACTCGTCGTCGTCAACGAACTCCCGCTCGAGGACTATCTTCGGGGGATTGCCGAAGTCTCCAACGGAGACAACGAGGAGAAGATCAAAACCATCCTCACGGCAGCTCGTTCGTACGCCTATTTCTACAGCTATCCCGAGAATCGTAAGTTCCCCGGCAAAACCTATGACGGATCTGACAATCCCGATGAATTCCAAAAGTATCTCGGATATGGGTATGAGAAGCGAAGTCCCATGAGTTCCCGTCTCGTCGATATCACCAACGGACAGATTATCACCTACGGGGGAGTTCCTATCAAACCCTGGTATTTCAGCGAGTCGAGCGGGCAAACCCTCTCCGCCAAGCAGTACTGCGAAAATCGTGTACAGAACGGAACCCTTGGGAAAAGCACTGTCTGCAAAGATATCCCCTACCTTCAGAGTGTCACCGATCCGGGAGGAGTCGGGCATACACAGAAGTGACACGGAGTCGGGATTAGCGGGATCGGCGCCACCTATCTCGCCAAGGATATGGGTTTCACATACGACCAGATTATCGCCTACTATCTCGATGGAGTGAAAGTGGAGAAGAAATATTAGTTTTTCACCCCTCAAGCTTTACAAAAAGTAAAAAAAACATACACTCTCAATTATTCAGAAAAAGAGATTGCCACGTCGCTACCGCTTCTCGCAATGACAAGCCGTACAGATAGAGCAATGCTTCATTTCTGCACTACTAATTTCTCATCATAATTCCCTATGCGCTGTCCGAAATGCAAGAACCTTGATACGAAGGTCATCGATTCCCGTATGACCGAGGATGGACAGTCCATCCGACGGAGACGTGAATGTGAGAAGTGCGAGGCACGATTCACGACTTTTGAGCGCCTCGAATTTATCAACTTCCTCGTGACAAAGTCCGACGGGGAAAAAGAACTTTACGACCGTACGAAAGTACAGCGAAGCATCCTCATGGCATTCAGTAGACGAAGTATGGATCATAATCAGATCGAGCAGATGATCAACGAGCTCGAGAACGAGTGGGCATCGAACAAGAAAGGGATTACCTCGAAGCGGATTGGAAAAGATATCCTTCATCGTCTGAAAGACATCGATGATGTCGCCTACATACGATTTGCTTCCGTCTACCATAACTTCGACAGTGCAGAGGATTTCGTGAATTTTATCAAGAGTGAGTTGGAATAATACCTTAATTTTTAAAAACTCACATAAACTTGAAAGAACAATAGAATTCGAGTGCAAATCAAAGCTATTTAGCTCCCCTCGTGGGTCAACCGGAGTGAACTGTACAACTGTACAGAGAACGAGGAAGCGGAGATTTAAACTTGAATTCTGAAGTTATTTCAAGTTTAAATAATATGTTTACTATCATCGATTTGAATTATGCCAAATGCTCTCTTCCGTTTCTATCAAATGAACTACTCGAGAAGATTTCAGAGACGATAGTAAAAAGGAAGAAATGCCTCCTCTTTTTCAACCGTCGCGGATCAGCTCGCACACTCATCTGTCGTGACTGTGGATATCAGGCAATTTGCGAACGTTGTGATCTCGCCATGATTGTTCATACTTCCCCATCCCACCGCCTCCTTTGTCACCACTGTAGCGCCGAGTCTCCTATACCTCATGGCTGTCCCCAGTGTCATGGAAGCAACCTAAATAGCATAGGCTTTGGAATCCAGAAAATAGAAGAAAATCTCGCGAAACTCTTTCCTGAAGCACAGATTGCACGTATAGATTCCGATAAGAAGCGCTCGGAGGGAATGCACTTTCAAGAAATTTCCGAAGCGCAAATCCTCCTCTCGACGGAACTATGAAATACATTGTCTATTGAATGAATAGAGCTTGTCGCCTTTCTTCTCCTTGAATCCGAAATAGCCGTCCCTGAGTACGATATAGAAGAGAAAATATATATCAATATCGTCTACAATGCTCGAAAATGATCGGATATCTGCATCCAGACTTTCGCACCGAAATCCGATCTCATCAGGAACATCACCGAGGGGAATTATCGGGATTTTCTCGTGCATACGCTTGCGGAACGAAAGGCTTTTTCCTATCCGCCCTACAAAGAGCTCGTCCATATCTGGGTTCGGGACAAGAGCAAGGAGCGAATCAAAGATATCATCTACAAACTCAAAAACAAATTAGAAACCTTGAAAACTTCTGATATAGAACTCTATTTCGATAAGGAACTTTTTACGAAGAGAAATAACGAATACGGGCAAAAAATCGTCCTTAAATGATCCAATCTCTCCCCTCTTCTCACGGAGATTGAGAAAGAAATATTTCGAAATCGCGGAGTGAGCCTAGAGAGAAAATAGAACAGATATTCTGCTTCTCGCATTTTTAGATATCTTTTGTTCCTCCTGTATACAAAGTACCCTTTCTTGGGAGACTCTTTATTTGCTCGGGAGGATTTTGCATCTTTGGTCTGGTGTTTTGTTCTGTTTTCTCCTGTGTAATTCCGATGGGGGTTTTTGAACGCCCAACAGACTTGGGGATGGGTGTCCTATTTTGTTTCAACGGAATTTTTCGTGTCTCGAGTATTCCTGTGTCCGTCTTCATTGGAGGCATAGGCTTGGTGCGAGATCTTCCTTCTCTTGTTGGGCGATATTCAATTTTTTTACGAAGCGATCGAAGATATTCGACCTTATCTCCGGCAAATTTCTGAATAAGCGACGAGAGTCCTTTTTCATACGGCGCAAGAACTCCAAGAAGTTTATTATTCTGTCCCAAATATCTGAGAAGACAGGTGAAATCACCATCTCCGGAAACAATCAGGGCTTGATCGTATCGATCATAATCGATCATCGCCTGGAGAATCATCTCCGCGTCGATATTTCCTTTCACTTCCCCCGATTCCGTGGTGAGAATCTCCTTGAAAACCACCACGAATCCAGATCTCTGAAGCATGAGATAGAGGTCTTGGTTTCCGAGCATAAATCCAAGAAACACATAGGCAATCTCCACTCACTTTTCTTCCCGAAGATACTCGCGGAACCGCTTCCAGTCAATCTTCCATCCAAGTTTATAAAGCCCAGAATTGAGGTTTTGTGCATCGATGAACGCGTAGTTTTGTGACATAGTATGGATATTATATTATAACCGCCATTATAGGGCTTTCTCGGAAAATGCAAAATAATTTAATCTCAACAAACCCCATACGAAAGAATTTCTTTCGTATGGGGTTTGAAAAATACGATTATATCCCGAGCTTATCTCGAAGAATATTGATTTCATAAAAGAGGTTTTGGTCTTTTTTGAGAATGGATTCGAGTTTCTTGCAAGAATAGAGGACTGCCGAATGGTTGCGTCCGGAGAAGAT
>DNKW01000032.1:0-2105 GCA_003488655.1 Candidatus Altimarinota bacterium
TATCTTCGTTTTGAGCGTGTAGGCTTGATTCGTGAGATACACGGCGTTTCCAAAAGCGATAATTGAGAGTGCTATAATGGCGATAAAAAGTTTTTTCATACAAAATGGATAAGAAATAATCTTCAAGAAAAAGTATACGGAAAAATGAAAAAACTCAATTTTTTGCAAAATTTCTCCGTTTATGGTACTCTGAGTACAGTAACTTATTTGATAATATCTTCCATATGACAACAGAAAGACAAGAAACACCTGCTTCCGAGACAAAGAGACTCCGAGAAGATGTCGAGACGAAACAACTTTCATACCAAGAATATATGAAGCAAAGGTCATATACTGAAATGACCACCAATGTTTCGGGAATTCAAATGGCATACAAAGTAACTCGAAGCGAAAAAATCAATGCGATAAGTGACTCACATTATACCATCGATATTATTGCGAATGCTCAGAATTTGGAAGATATCGGTCAAATAATAAGCCAAAATATCGAATCAAAAGGAAAGTACGGATCAAGTACCGTCTATGAAGTAAAGATTACTTACGGAATAAAAAATGCTTCTGCTATGAGAACGGTGGTTATTTCCATAGCGAATCCGGGGAATGTTTCCAGTAGTCCAGAAGGAAATAGGGCAATGTTCCCTCTCTGAAAACTCTTTTCCGTTTGAAGTCTCACTGTTTTTAAAAAATAATGCTTTGAACAACTAAAAATACTCTCCATTATTTTAGAGGGTATTTTTACTAATGAGAAAGTTTTCAGAACAAAATCTCTTACATATTCAGTACCGCTTCTATCATCCCAAAGAACTCTTCTTTGGATTTGAATTTCATAATCTTTCCATTCAGATAGATGGATGGGGTTCCTTCGAGCCCCATGGCTTCACCTTCATTTTTCTCCTTGATTATCTGATTCAAGTACCATCCTTCATCGAGGCTTTTTTGCATCTCAATCGGATCGAGTTCTATTTTCTTTCCGAGAGCCGTTCGTTCTTCGTCTGTAACTTTATCCCCTTTTTTCTGATCTTCGAGAGCATACATTTCTTTGCTAAATTCCCAATACTTTCCCTGCGAGAGCGCATAGAGTGCGGAAAGTGCATCACGTTCTGCATTTTTATGCTGAGGAAGCGGGAAATTTTTGTAAGTCACGGTGATTTTATTCGTCTTCACATAGTTCTTATAGAGCTCTTCCCCGATAGTTTTCTCGAAATAAATGCACGCAGGACACTCGTAATCCGCAAAAATAGTAAGTTGTACCTTGCTCGACGGAGTCCCGAAAACAGCACTTTCGATATTCTTGGATACCTGCGGAGTGACTGATGTTGGCTCACCACAGGAGAGGAGGAGAAAAGGCAAGAGGAGGAAAAGGAATTTTTTCATAAAACAGAGAAAATGAGATACTTGCAGGGATTATATGAATAATGAGGGGATTTGCAAAAAATCATTAAATTTTCTCTCAAAGAAGGGAATTAACAGCTTCTCGTGTTTTGGTAACTTTCGACATTATATAAGAATTATGTCCGTTTCGTTCTGTTGTCTTGGCGATATTATTTTGAGCAAGTTTTTCCCAAATTCTCTTTGAAGGATAAATACCTTTTTGTCATTCTATGTATTGTTCTACGAATAGTGTAGAGGACGCAAGTGGTTTCTTGTAAAAAAATTGTGCAAGAGCATTAAGGAAAAGGATTCTTCTCAGTCCGTATCATTGTTTATAGAATTCTTTTTTTGTTTCTGTAAATCAAACCTGTGCATACGATTCACCATTTATAAGAAATATTTCAGCATGTCAAAGATATCCATCATTCTTTTCTTCGTAGAGATAGATATTATCATGTATCTCATCGCCTGTTTCTTTCTTAAAAACTTTTTTTTGCGTAGCAATATATGCCTTTTCGTTTGAGTTATATTCTACCACATATAATCATGAAAAGCTCTGAAGAACGTACTCTCTGTGGGAAATAAAACGTTTGCTATATCCTTCAAATCTTCCTATCGCTCACGCAGGAAGATTATCATATGATATCTTTTTTATTTCTCTATCTCAAAACCAAGCAAGTAGTCCTTCGGACTGTGATGTATTTAATTTTTCCATATTTTCTGGTAATAATCTA
>DNKW01000032.1:2256-3474 GCA_003488655.1 Candidatus Altimarinota bacterium
AAAATACTTACAATAATTCATTCTACTCTATAATCCAAAATCCCATGCAACATATATTTCCTCCGCTTCCTTATCCTCTGGACGCCCTCGAACCGCATATCTCCAGGGAAACGCTCGAATACCATTATGGGAGACATCATAAAACCTATGTGGACAATCTCAATGGGCTCATCCCGGGAACCGAATTTGAGAAAATATCCTTGGAAGATATTATCAAAACCGCTCCAATGGGGCCGATTTTCAATAATGCCGCTCAAATCTGGAACCATGCCTTCTATTTTGAAGGACTCACTCCTTATAAAAATATACTGGAAGGAACCAATATCGGGGAGCTAATTTTGGAAAAATGGGAGTCTATTGAGGTATTTCAAAAGACCTTTAATGACATAGCTCTCAAAACCTTTGGTTCCGGATGGGCGTGGCTCGTGAAAAAACCGGATGGTTCGCTCGATATCATCTCCACTTCCAATGCTATAACACCTCTCATAACCAAAGATATACCCCTTCTCACTTGTGACGTTTGGGAACACGCATATTACATCGATTACCGAAATATGCGAGCGAAATACCTCGAAAATTTTTGGAATATCGTGGATTGGGAAAAAGTAGAAGAGCGATATATTACATAATTTTTCGGTAAATAATATGAGGAATAAGCCCTTCGAAATACCCGATGAAATAAAGATTCAGGCGATAAAAAACGTGGCGGAAGATTTTTCACGTTTTTTCTGACCAATAAAAAGTTTTGCCGACAAGGAATATCTCGAAAAATATCGGGATATTCTCTCGCTTCGGAGACTTCATACGTGAAGTGATTTTGAAAAAAAATTCTATGCGCGATTGCAAGAGATGGTTCAAGAAGAAGTCGAACAAATTCTCAGGAATAGGCACTAAAAAGAGGTCCGAGGACCTCTTTTTTTGATTTTCAAAAGAAAATTAGATAGCTTGAACATCAACAGCCATAGGACCTTTTTGTCCATCTTGAACTTCGAAAGAAACTTCCATTCCTTCCTGAAGAGAATTGAATCCATCAACCTTATCTACACATCCTGAGAAGTGGAAGAAAAGATCTTTGTTTCCATCAGCTGGAGTAATAAAACCAAAACCCTGTTGTTCCTTCTTTACCTTAATAATTCCGTTCATATAAAAAAATGTAAAAAAAATATAAAAACCATGTAGGGGGTGAAAATTCTAACAAACTTCTGCTTCCATACACTT
>DNKW01000032.1:3648-4967 GCA_003488655.1 Candidatus Altimarinota bacterium
GTATCGATATCTCCTGCTCAGAGAAGCACTATAATGCTACTGTCTGGATTTTCCCTGTCATATTTTCTTATGAGTTTTCCCGTATTTTCGAGACCGTTTCCATTTTGTACGAACGGATAACGGGGTTTCATGGTAGCAATAAATCGTTCGGTAGTCATATATGCGACATCTTCCTCGCTGTCTCGGGAAAAATAAATATCTGAAACGACAAGTGAATCTACTGCATCAAAAGCGGTTGCAAACTCCGAAAGAAGCTCGCGAGTGCGCGAGTGCTGATGTGGCTGAAAAACGACGCAGAGCTTTCTGTCCGGGTATTTTTCTGCAATCGCCCGAAGGGTCAACCGAATCTCCGTGGGATGGTGTCCGTAATCGGACATCAGGATATTTCCCTGCCTGGTCGTTCGGATAATCTCCGATCGCCTCCAGCAACCGGCGTAGGATTCCAGTTTTTTTTGAATATATTCATCATCCAACCCGACGAGTTTCCCGACTGCAAAAGCGAGTTTCGCATCGAAAAGCAGGTGATCGCCCGGAACTTGCAGATCCATCGGAGGGAATGTGTGGAAATTCCCGATTTCATCGAAAAACCCCTCGCGGTTCACCCGAATCGGTTTCGCTTCCGTTTGGGAGAAATCGAGTTTCTGTACATTTGTATCGTCCATATCGTATACCACATACCCGCTCGTTTGATTAACGAGAGACTGAAAGGCGGAGATATAATCCGAAAGGTTGCGATAATAATCGAGATGATCAAGATCAATGTTTGTGATAACCGTGATGTATGGGCGATACGCGAGAAAAGCCCGTTTATACTCGCACGCTTCGATAGCGAAATAGGGAGAATTCTCGATATGGATATTCGATCCGCCAAACTGCGGAACTTGTGTCCCGACGAGCGTAGATCCGCCAAATGGAGACCCCGCGAGCATTATCCCCGTCATCGCTGTCGTCGTAGATTTTCCATGACTTCCTGTTATGGCGATGCATTTTTTCGTATTCACGATCTCTGCAAGCGCATCGGGATAGGAAGTGAGGGGAATTCATCTCTCCACTCCAGCGACCATCTCAATATTATTTTTATACCCTTCTTCAAGAGTATTTGCGGTACCGAGAACTGCTTTTGTATAAATAATGCGGGTCGTATCCGGTGGAAGATTTTCCGCTCGGTGCCCGACAACAATATCCATCCCCTCTCTTTGGAGCTCATGAATGAGCTCGGAGTCACTGTCCGAAGACCCGGAGATGGTATATCCGAGCTGTTTATAATACCGGGCGATAGCGGAAATCCCGATACCACCGATACCAATGAAGTGATAGTG
>DNKW01000012.1 GCA_003488655.1 Candidatus Altimarinota bacterium
CATGGAAATGCCGTCGAGACCTTCACTCGAACGAAAAAACGACGATTTCTCTTCGCGGTCAACTGGTATTGCATGAAACAAAAACTCAGAGAAGGATTCTATCGTGTGGATTTCATCGCGATTCAAAAGATGGCGACAATCCATCGGCTGACCCATTTTAAAAATGTGGAAATGGGGTAAAAAACTCCTAAAAATTTTTTTAGGAGTTTTTTAGAGGTTACTGAAAGTATGATTTCTAAAAAAATTTGCATTGCTCAGAAAAATACATACTATTTCGGTGCCAAATCAGTTTATTTTTTTAAATTTCGCATTTTTTTGTGTTCAAACGTATGAGATGGAGCAATTATCCGCTCTATCTTCGTTTGAACGCGAATGATATAAACTGGTTTGGCGACCTTGGATAATTGCTCCATTTTTGTTGCTAAAAACCTCAAATTTGAAGTGATCATCCGACCGATAGTCGCTTTTTTTGTTTTTTGAAAGCGAAACTTGATTTACAAAAAAAAAAAAAGATAATAGTTTTGATTAAATTTCTTATTTTCTTTATCTTTCTTTTGTATGAAAACTCTTTCTTTCTGGAAGAAATCAGTATATTCTGCTCTTGTGTTCTTTGGAACTCTCATGATGTTATCTGCAGGATATGCAGTACTCTCAAGTGGACTTACAACTGCAGATAAAGTAGGCTCTGGCTCAGGACTTACGGCAAGTTCATGGAATCATATTATAGATGCAATATTTGAACTAGATGGACGAACTGCTAATATCTCTTCTTCTGGGGGGAATGTGGGAATTGGGGGAAATCCGGGATATAAGCTTGATGTGAATGGAACAGTGAACGCTACGTCATTCCGATGAGATGGTTCATCGCTTACTAACATAAATGCAAGTAGTGTTCCTTGGAGTGGAGTGAGTGGGAAACCGACAACCGTTTCTTGATATGGTATTACTGATATATCTGCATGGGCAAAAGCTTCTACAAAGCCATCTTATTGATTTTCGGAGATAACTGGAACAGTTACAGATACTCAGGTGCCAGATAATATAACGGTGACGAATGCAAGTAATGTTCCTTGGAGTGGTGTGAGTGGAAAACCGTTTAATTGGGCATGACAAGGCTGACAACCGAGTTGGTTATGGGGAAGTAATGATGGATCAAATTATTATGTATGGAATCCTTCAAATTTCAGTGTAAATTATGCAAATACTGCTGGTTCCTTAGGTGGTTCAGCTGTTATAATGCGTGATTCTGATTATTATAGCTGGGGTTCTTGTCCTGCATGATACTCTTTTGTTGGAGGGTTCTCTAATCCTGCTGGTTTAGGTACTGCCACCTTAGCAGAAAATTTCTGGCATATTCCAGGCCATACTTGGTGGTGTTCAAAATAAGATAAGTCATTCAAAAAAAATTCCTAAAAATTTTTAGGAATTTTTTTTATTTTGAATATACTGACCCCGATTTATTTTTATACATGCCAAATTATGGAATTCAAAGACCAGAGTCTCAAACAAATCATCGCAGAAATCAAATCGGGAAAAACGACTGGGAAAGAAGTCTATGAGTATTTTCTCGATCGCATCAAAACTCTTGACCCTAAAATAGAGGCATTTAATCTTATTCACGAGACATTCAAAGACCAAGATATCCACTCCCCCCTTGCAGGAGTGCCGATCGGAGTCAAGGATGTATTCTCGGAAATCGGAATAGAAACGACTGCTGCATCGAAGATGCTTGCGGGGTACAAACCACCGTATGATTCCACCATCATATCTTGCCTCAAAGAAGCGGGATTTTCGAGCATAGGGAAGCTCAATATGGACGAGTTTGCCATGGGAGGAAGCGGAGAAAATAGCGCCATGCGAATCACTCGAAATCCCTGGGATATAACGAGAATTCCCGGAGGATCCTCATCCGGATCTGCTGCCGCAGTTGCTGCAGGAATGGTTCCAGCGGCTCTCGGAACCGATACGGGAGGATCTATCCGACAGCCTGCCAGCATGTGCGGAATCGTCGGTTTCAAACCGACTTATGGACGCAATTCCCGAAAAGGAGTCATATCCATGGCAAGTTCCCTCGATACTCCGGGAACCTTCACGAAAACGGTCGAGGATGCGGCGTTTCTCTACGAGATTATGGCAGGATACGATGCGGGGGATTCCACAAGTCTTCAGGAACCGACTACTATCAATCCCGCCATCTGGGATAAGAAAGATTTGAAATGAATAAAAATCGGAATACCGAAAGAATACTTTATCGAAGGAATCGAAAAGGGGGTGCAGAGAGAAATCGATGGAGCCATTGCAAAGCTTCGCGAACTCGGAGCAGAGATTGTGGAAGTAAATCTCCCTCATACAGAATACGGACTCGCGGTTTATTACATAGTCATGCCGGCGGAAGTATCGACCAATCTCGCTCGTTATGACGGGATTCGATTCGGTCATACGCACGGAGGAGGAGCTGATATTGCTCTGAGTCGAAGTGAAGGATTCGGGAAGGAATCACAGAGACGTATTATGCTCGGATCTTTTGTTCTCTCCTCCGGGTTTTATGATGCCTATTATCGTCGAGCGTCGCTCGTTCGGGAACTCATCAAGGAGGATTTCAAAAAAGCATTTGAGGAAGTGGATATTATCGTCACTCCGACGGCTCCATCGGTGGCATGGAAAATCGGGGAAAAGGTAGACGATCCGCTCAAAATGTATCTTTCCGATATATTCACCGTCAATGGAAGTCTTGCATGAATTCCAGGACTTTCTCTCCCTGTCGGATATTCTCTTCCCGAGGACGGAGGGACGACGGAACTTCCCGTCGGATTCCAGATTCTCGGCCCAGAGCTCGGAGAAGAGAAGGTATTTGAAGTGGCTCACGTACTGGAACAAGCCATGAAAGAGTATGTGAATGGCAAAAAACCGGATATATTTTAATGTCCAAAATAGAAAATACACCCTATGAAATTTCATAGGGTGTATTTTTGATACGAAAGAATATATTTTTATATAACTTAGTATGTCTGCTTTGTCAATACTTTATGTATGTATTTATATTGCATAATAGCTAACTATAGTATATAATACTCGACAAATACCCTATCTCTCTTCACAAAACTTCCATGTTTCGTAAAATAAAAGATTCTGCTACTTTTTTTTCTCTCCCCCTTCGAAATGATCTTGGAGATGTAGTGGATTACACCAATAAACTCTTTGATTTTGCCATAGAAACCGATGCTTCCGATATTCATATCGAACCAAGCAAAGATTTCATTACCATTCGTTTTCGTCAAAGTGGTGATTTTCTCTTTGTCGACAAAATCAGTCACGAAGAATATGCCAAGCTCCTTTCCCGAATGAAGATCCTTGCAAATATGCGAATCGATGAGAAACATAAGCCGCAGGATGGAAAGATAGCATTTACCTCAGAAAAACTCGAAAATGAGCTCATCGACATACGTGTGAGTATTATGCCTATCGTGGACGGTGAAAAAATCGTTATGCGTATACTCCGACAGAATACCGATATGCTCTCTCTGGAAAAGCTCGATTTTCTCGATACGAATCTCGAGAAGATTAAAAAAAGTCTCGCGAGCAAGTACGGGATGATTCTCGTCGCTGGTCCTACCGGATCAGGGAAATCCACAACACTTTTTTCCATGCTTCGATCCTTTGATCCGTTTGCACACAATATCACCACGCTCGAAGATCCTGTCGAGTACAATATCCCTCATATCAATCAAACACAGGTAAAACCACAGATTGGATTTGATTTCGCCAGTGGTCTTCGCTCTCTCGTTCGTCAAGATCCCGATATCATTATGGTCGGAGAAATCCGTGACAAAGAAACCGCTATGCTTGCCATAGAAGCAGCTCTTACTGGTCATTTGGTACTATCAACCATCCATACCAATAGCGCTGCCGGAACGATTCAACGACTTATCAATATGGACATAGAGCCTTTCCTGATATCATCGGCTCTTAAAATGGTTATCTCACAACGTCTCGTGAAAAAACTCTGTCCTCATTGCAGTGCTCCATACAAAATAGTCGAGCCGGCGATGCAATCAAAAGTATCCGGGTATTTGAGCCATATTATCGAGGATGATATTTCAGATATTGATTTCTATAAAACGACGGGGTGTGAGAAATGCGACTCATCTGGATACTCCGGGAGAATGGGGACTCATGAAGTACTGGTTATGAATGAAGCGCTCGATCCTCTTATTCTCGGTAAAGCACCCGTGCATGAAATCGAACAAAAAGCCCGAGAACTTGGTATGATTACCATCATGCAAGATGGTCTCATAAAAGCAGCAACAGGGAAAACGACTGTTGAGGAGATCATAAAACTTATATAGTGATACCATATGATGCTTTCTAAAATTAAAAAAATCTTTTCCCACGACCCTAAGATATCTGAAAATATCACTGATATTTCGGATGCTCTGTCATGGATCAAGACGTACAGAAAAGCGCTTAATTTTGACACAGCCATCATTGCGACAAAAGAACTCATCCTTAAAAATAAAATAGGTATCACCTATTATGAAAATGCTAGCAGGAAGATTGCAGTCCTAGAAAATTCCAATATCGAGAAAATTGCAACGTGAGCAAGGGAGAAGCGTAAAAAAATAGATGTCATTCTCACTGGTCTCTACAAGGAACTCAATAACTTGGAGGATATCATTGTGCAGATAGAGAAAGAGCGTCTTGATAAACAGGATATAGAGGATCAAAAGGCACAAAAACTCAAATTCAAGCTTTGTTCACAAGAAATAAACGACATTCTCACCAAAAAAGATTATATCCATGCTCTTTCTTTCGCAAAAAAACTCGTATCGGATTTTCCCAATGAATCTGGGGCTATAAAAATGCTCACCAAGGCCCAAAAACTCTATGATAGTGAAAAAATAAAACAAGAAAAAGAATACGCAAAGGAAGGGAAATTTAAAAATATCCTCCAAGAGATAGGAGTGGATTTACCCGATTCAAAAGAAAAAAAGAATGTTTCAATTTTAAAAGATTTCCATACTTTTATAAAGAGTTTTGGGCAGAAGAATCTGGAAAAGAAAGAATATCTCAAGAGACAGAAGGCACTGAAAGATGTGGAGCGGCTTCTTACACAATCAGGAACGATAGAGAATATAACTGATGAGCTTTTCAATAGTGAACTCCTCTCCATTACCCATAGTGGACTTACGAAGGATATCAATGATTTTTCTCTTCCCGGTTTTGATTTTTTCGGAAAAATTCATGGGAAAGACAAGATTGTCGGGGATACGTTTGGGTACTACAAAGAATGAAACAAAACACTTTTTTATATAGGCGATGCGACGGGGCATGGTGTCCAAGCTGGCTTCACGGTTGCTCTTCTCTCCAAGCTCTTTTTTGAATTTTCAAAAAAAATCCGATCTTTTCAAGAACTTTTCGTTATTCTCAATAATGAATTGAAGCAAAAACTCAAAGGACGTATATTTGTTACATCCGTATTTTTTGAATTCAATACTACCAATAAAAAACTTTCTTTTATCGGAGCGGGCCATGACCCCATGCTCGTTTACAGAAAAAAAACAGCTTCCATAGAAAAAATCATTCCATGATGACTCGCTCTTGGGGTACGTCTCATTTCGAATGAGGCCTCCATAAAAGTGAAAGAAATTGAAATGGCGGACGGTGATATATTGTTTGGCTATACCGATGGAATCATAGAAGTAAAAAATGATGCCAATACCATGTATGGTTTCGAGAGAATGGAGAAAAGCTTCAAAACACATGCAGAGAGATGTGTCTATAATCCCAAAAAAATTTACGAAATGATGCTTAATGACGTAAATGAATTTCGTTGAGACGTTCCCTTTGAAGATGATATGTCCTTCTTTATCTTCTCAAGAAATACCGCAAAAGATGTCATCATAAATCAGGCAGCACTGGCAGCTATCCTCAAAGAGATGGAAATCAAAGAGAATGACAATAAAAAAATTGATTTTACGAACAAAACAAAACAACAGATTATAGAAACTCTGAAGAAAGATCGATACGAACGAGAACTGAAGATAAAACTGGATCGATTGGATCGTCTCTATAAGATGGCGGAATTTACGAAATTGAAACAGGAAGTCTATCTCTACTTCCGCGAAGGATTTGCACACGACCGGATGCGGTTCTATCTAGAAAAGGCTCTGGAAAATGAACATAAATCCATTATGAAAAAACAAGATGAGAAGCTCAAGAGGAAGTATGAAATATTGGAAGAATTGTACAAAAAAGGAGAATACGAACTCGTTGCAAAAGAAGTCATAGATGTTCTCTTTAAGAATGGAAAGATATAACCCCTACAAATTATGTTGTTTCGGAAAAAACATTTCATACAACCGGATGGTACTTTCGATAGCACCCTTTTTCAGCAACTTCTCAATGATGCAAGATATGCCATTAAAACAGGGAAGAAACCGGGGCATTTTGTCAGAAAAGAATCGCAATCTATTTCTTTGGGCGGTATCGCACCAAAAGAAATATGGGGGTTTATCAACAAGCTCTCCAGTTTTCTTTCGAGCGGTATCGATCTCAAGTCTGCATTTTCCATAGTATATAAACAGATAAAAAATCCGAAACTTCGAATGATTGTCAATGAAATTCGCTTGAATCTCGATCACGGACTCTCTATATCCGATACATTGAAACAGTATAAAAAATATTTTGATCCTCTTATCATCTCCCTTATCGAAGTAGGCGAGAAGACCGGTGCTCTTCCTAAAGTACTTGGAGAACTTGAGGTGAGTCTTCTGGAAAGCATCGAACTCAAGTCAAAGATACGAGGCGCTATGATATACCCCATCATTCTTATCTCGCTCGCACTTATTATGGTGGTGTTTATGCTCACCTTCATCCTTCCAAAGATCACGGAATCATTTACAAAAACATGAGTGGCAATACCGGGACTTACTCAATTCATGATGGATGTCTCGCAGTTCATTTTACACAACTATATCTTCATAGGCATCGTTATCGCTGGTTTTTTTGCAGTCCTTTGGGCCATGAGAAGATTTTACTTCGGACAGATAATACTTTCCTACATATCTCTTCGAATTCCCGTATTTTGATATATTAAGCGTCAAGAAAATACCATATTGTTCATCAACTCGCTCAAGCTTCTTCTCGATTCGGGAGTATTGATGCTGGAAGCCCTAGAAACGACCGCCAACATTGTCCCAAATATTCAATTCAAGAAAGACATTATCCGTATAAAAAATGAAGTGGAAGCAGGAATTAAATTGAGCAATGCCATGGGACTCGCTACCGGAAATAACAAAGAAACCATTTTTACTAATAGCTTCTTCCCGGAAGATTTGGTACATATGGTCAGTGTCGGAGAAGAAACCGGTACTATCGGAAAAAATATAGAAAAAGTAGGGATAAACTATACAAAAGAATTGAAACGCTTTATCGCAAATCTCATGGCTGCACTGGAACCGTTCATTATCGTCTTTGTCGGATTTCTTGTAGGAACAATTATCATCGCTATCATGCTCCCGTTTTTCCAGCTTGCAAAAGTTGCAAAAAACTTGTAGAATATACGCAAACTCTTTATTCTTATTTTCTATCTTTATTTTTATGCTCAATACCATGATTTCAGAATACCCTGAGAGAGACGCTCTTCTCGGTGTCGTTATCGATAATAAGGGTTCCGATTTCTATTACACGGTCGGAACCTATCCCGCTATTAAAATCTCTGGGGAAATTATCCTCGTAAACGAAGGTATTGAGATTATCAGTCCCGTTGCTGCAAGAGATTTTGCACAATCGCTCATCACCAATGATCAACATGAAAAGCTTCTGGAGGCCAAAAATCTGGATTTTTCCTTTCAGTTTCAAGATTCCCGATTTCGTGGAAATATCTCTTTTCAAAATGGGTGTTATATGACGGTTCTCCGTCTCCTATCGCAAAATATCCCTTCCATCCAAGACTTAGGGCTCCCTCTTATCTATCAGGACATAACCAGGACAGGACAAGGACTCATACTTGTAACAGGGCCAACGGGAAGCGGTAAATCCACGACGCTTGCTGCGATGATAAATGAAATAAATACGAATTATGCGAAACATATCATCACTATCGAGGATCCTATCGAATATATACATGTCCACAAGAAATCCATTATGGAACAAAAAGAGATAGGGCGGGACGTTCCTGATTATAATACGGCCCTTATCGGAGCGATGCGTCAAAATCCACAAGTTATTCTCTTTGGAGAGATGCGCGATATGCACGAGATTGAAATGGCACTGAAACTCGCCGAAACGGGGCATTTAGTATTCTCTACTCTTCATACGAGAAGTGCCTATCAGACTATTTCCCGTATTATTGATGCCTTCCCATCAGGACAACAAAATCAGGTGCGTCTTCAGCTCGCCGATACCCTTGTCGCCGTATTTTCACAGCGTCTTCTTAAAAAAAGCGATGGAAGCGGGATGAAACTCGCAAAAGAAATCCTCGTGAAGAATACCGCCATTTCTCATCTCATCCGAGAAAATGAACTTCATCAAATCCCGTCTATTATGCAAACATCCAGTCGCGAGGGGATGCAAATCATCGAACACGACCTCCTCCAATTTATCAATGATGGCGACATCACTCTGGAAGAAGGTCTCAAATATGCCAATATGCCGAAGTTTATCAAGGAAAATGTGAATAGCTAAGAGAGTCTAAAAAAATTTCACTCTTGGCTTACTATACAAATAGAATGCCGTCATCCCGAGCGGAGTGAAACGAAGTCGAGGGATCCCTTTTGGTCAATCATATGGAGCAGAGAAATATAAAATCTCTCGTATGATTCAAGTTTGGTAACTTCTTGTAACATAGTATCAAAGCGTTGATCTAAAGGGATTCCTCCGCTACGGTCGGAATGACAAAACTATAAACTAAAACCTTATTTATGATCTGATTCTTTGATTCCTGAATCGGCGGACTCACGGTTCTTCGAGAATTCCGGAAAATACTCCCGGAATATGATTACTGTTATTTTGGGGACAATGCCCGATGTCCCTATGGAGATCGGGACGATGCGACGATTCGGCAATATACGGAAGAAGGAGTGGAATTTCTTTTCGACCAAGGAGCAGAAATCGTCATACTTGCCTGCAATACAGCAACTGCTCATGCTATCAGATATCTTCAACAAGTCAGGTTTCCGGATAAAAAAATCCTCGGCGTAACTATTCCTGGTGCGGAACATATTATCGAAGGAGGTTATAGAAAAGTAGGGGTTCTTGCAACAGAATCAACCGTTCGGAATCGAGCTTACAAAGAACGAGTGCATATCATCGATGATACGGTTCAGATACAGGAAATTGCCGCACCGGAACTTGTTCCTCTCATTGAGAATGGGGTTTTTGAGGGAGTATTGATGGAACAAATACTCTCAACTCATCTGGGTAAATTCGATGCCGACATCGAGGCTCTCGTTCTTGGATGTACACACTACCCCATTATCCGTCATCATATCGAATCGATACTCCCACATATACCTATCATAGATCCCGGATATGAATCGGCCATAAAATTTCGAGAATATCTCATACGACACCCCGAAATTGAAAAAAATCTCTCCCGATGAGGAGAGCTGAGCTTTTTCACCAGTGGAGATACAATGAGTTTTATAAAAATCGGAAGGAATATACTAAACAGAGATATAACTCAATTCACCTTCTCTCGCTCATAGCATTCAGCGACAGTCCGGAGCGATGGTATTTTTTAAAAAAATTATTAAAAATATTTCTCAAAAAACGAGATTTCCATATAGTGCGTACATAATACAAATATGATATTTTCTCATTTTTTACAAATGTTCCAAGGGAAAAAAGTTCTTATCTATGGAAAAGGAAGAGTAGGAACCGCACTTAAAAAATTTTGCGAGTACCATAAGATTTCCGCGGAAATTAAAGATGATTCGGATATTATTGACGGTTTCGACGAGTACGACGTGATAATCCCGTCACCGGGAATCAGTCCATCCCATAAGATCTATACAACTGGAAAAATCGTCGGGGAATTGGATTTTGTCTATGCATACCTCCCAAAAAACTTCAAGATAATTTCTATAACGGGAACCGACGGAAAATCCACAACCGCCTGGATTCTCTACAATCTCTTGAAACAAGAATATGGAGAAGGAAAGGTCTTCCTCTCCGGGAATTTTGAAATCCCTTTCGCTGAAACCGTGCAAACCATCCAAGAACGCTCATTAAAGAACGGATACATTATCCTCGAAGTTTCGAGTTTTATGGCATACAACATCCAATCATTCCAATCCACCCATTCCATTTTCACGAACTTTGAAACCGATCATCTCAATTGGCACTCCAATCTTCAAGACTATTTTAATTCCAAGATACGGCTTTTTGAACATACCATCGGTACTTCTCTCATCAATGAACAGGTGTTTTCGAGAGCGAAAGAGTTTGGACTCGCACTTCCGAAGGATATTCCAAATGTGCGAGTGTTTGGGGTGGAAATTCTCCCTACTGTCATTGTGAGTGAAACGAAGCAATCTCGGATGCAATCCGAAAAAGATGAGATTGCTATGTTGTTACACTCCTCGCAATGACAAAAAACACCCGTTCTCAAAGATAAAACCGATGGAAAAAACATCATCGTCTCCGGACAGAAAAAATATCTCTTGAACGAAACCCGATTCTCAGGAATGCACAATGCGATAAATATCCTCTCCTGTGTTCTCGTGGCCAATGTCCTCAAAATATGCTCAAAACGAACTCGAGAATACTTAAAAGACATATCCGGACTCCCCCATCGGCTCGAACTCGTCACTACGAGAAACGAAGTGCGATTCATCGACGATTCCAAATCCACTTCCGCTCAGAGTCTCATAGCTGCACTCGATTCATTCGGAGATCAGAAAATATGCCTCATCGCAGGAGGATCGGATAAGTGAGACTCTTTCGAACATCTTGGACAGATTCTCGCAAAGAAAGTGAAACACGCCGAACTTATCGGGGCGACTCAGGAGATACTCGGAAAAATCTGCGAACAACAAGGGGTTCCCTACCACTCCAGCGAAAGTATGGATGAAGCAGTTTGTCTCTCGGCAAAAACAGCAAAATCCGGAGATGTCATCCTCCTCTCCCCCGGATGTGCGAGCTTCGGGATGTTCCGCGATTATCTCGATCGGGCGGAGAAGTTTCGGAGAGCGGTGGAAAAACTTGACTTTATGTAAAATAAAATTATAAGTTAATCATTAAATTATAATTTTTAAACATATGTGAGGATGTAGCGGGAGAAATTCTCTGATGACACATATGCATTCGAAAAATGACGCGTATGGAAGTATTTTGGTGTCAAATCAAGAACGCAGGGTTTCTATCCCTAAGTGAGAGGTAGAACAAGTAAATAAAATTTCCTCTCAGGAATTTTGTAGCGATACATCCGATATTGTCAAATCAGAAACGGTCAAAAGGATTTTAAAAGTGGTTGGGAATATAATAAACAGAGGAAAGATGTGAGAAGAGCACGAGGACATAGAGAAGATTGCAAGCCTCTATGATAAAGTATTCAAGGAGGGCTATCCTATTTCCAAAAAAGAACGAAAAACTTTATTGGATTTCTTTTCTTTTTTTAGAAAAGATGTTTTGATGACATGAAACACCATACTTTCAAAAATATCCATACTGCAATCAGATGATAATAAAGCGTTTATACGAAGATTTCTGGAGGACGAAAAATCTTGAAATTATAACAGCTGGTGATTCATAAACCATATATGAGGTACTGTTTTTAACTATCCTTTTGTTGTTGATATCGACATATTCGGATGAGAAAATATCGAATATGTCGACTCAATCGAATGAACCGGAAAATTGTATTTTTATAAAGATTCTGCAGGTTCCTACAGGATATTTCTCATAAAAGAGGATAATAAAATCATCTATCTCAAAGAAAAGTTTGAACAAGTACCGAAAATTTTGGATAACGGACCTGTTTTTTGAGTAAGAGTAAGAGGAGCGGATAATGAAAACAGGAGTGATATGCCAGACATAATGGATGAATTCGAAGATATCCAACGCTCTTTTCATTCGCAAATCTGAACGCTCTATAAATTCGATTCCAAAACAGACGCACTGGAAGAAATCTACAAGAAAGGATGACTCGTATCGATAGAAGAGCTCGACCATGAGTATGGATTTTTTCAGACTACGAGCGAATCCGAGAAAAAGTGAGTCATAAAAATAGTGGAAACAGATACTTGAGAATGGAAAGTTTCGGAAATCCTCCAAGAACTCTATGATAAGATCTATATGTGACCGGACGGATTCATCGTCACAGAAAGAGAGATAAGCGAACTTCAGGAAGATAGTCAGGAGAAAAAAGAAATGATTATATGAATCCATACCGAAGCATGGGACGACCGTGCTTATCCGGAAAATAAACTCACAGGGAAAACTCTCCTCGGAGAACAGGGAGTCTTGTGGGATATGCCTTGGTCTCAAATATCAAATTACAGTGGTTTTAATCGGGTAAATTTTATCGACAGTACAAATATATGTTCCGTTCTGACTATCGGTTGAAATAATTGCTATGTTTTAAACAAAGAACAACAAACTGTTACACCGATAGACTGATTACAATGAGTATATACTACGATTAACAATGACTTCTTTTCTGGTATCCCCACTCTCGTAAAAGAAAATGGGAAATCATTTGTAAAAGTGTTTGATACAGATACAAATACGGTGAAAAATCTCATAGAAATACACACTGAAAAAAAACATACTATTCATGTTTCGGGAGAATCCCCTGTCATAGAGCTATATTTCTTCTGAAAAAATCAATTAGTAGAAACGGAAGAATATTTCTATTTCCATGAATGAAAGCTCTATGATCTCAAAAAGTGATTTGATTTGGAAGATGGAAATATATATGAAAAGAGATTTCTTCGAACTTCAAAGGATCTTGGGATTTCTTTCCATGAAGATTTCGGTAAAATAGGTGATTATCTGGAAGAAATTCAAACTCCTATAACAGTTTATGCATAACATAGATAATCCCCTTCGGAAATTTCCGAAGGGGATTATCTATTATGATTACTCCGTTCTCTCTATGTTCACCCCGAGCTTTCCGATCTTCCCGATGATATCTTCGTACCCTCGTTCGATGTACTCGACATTGGTGATGTAGGTGTCTCCGGTCGCCACAAGCCCGGCGATGATCATCGCGACTCCGGCCCGCAGATCCCAGCTGGAGACGGTTGCCCCTCGTAAATGGGTCGGTCCGAATATAAGGGCTTCGTGCGGATTCATGAGGGCAGGATGTCCTTTCATCTTTTCAAGCTCCACGAGGAAGTTGAGTCGTCCTTCGAACATGATTTCCTGTACCCGAGATATCCCTTCCGCCTGAGAGAGGAGGATACAGAATACGGACTGGAGATCCGTCGGAAACCCTGGGAACACATTGGTCTGGAACTTCACCGCTTTCAGGTGTTCGCTCCGAAATACCCGAAGCGTGTCATT
>DNKW01000058.1 GCA_003488655.1 Candidatus Altimarinota bacterium
TGAGAAATGATGAGAAAAGTGGATTATACGTAATTTTCAAAAAAATCCACTGGAAAATTATTTTTATCGCCCATTATCCCATCAATCATATATTTTCAATTATTCATAACGACGCCGTATTTACTCTATGCTAAGAATTTCGGAGGCACTTTCTTTCGTATTTCCGACAACCCGGAGAGTATTATGGGTTTTGAATTGATAGAGAGGGCGGGTATTTTATAAAATAGAGAGTATTGTTTGACTTCTTAAAAAATTCATTACAATGGGAAACCCTTGATAGAGTATTATCGGGAACAAAAAAGTTATTCATCAAAACCAAAACAAAGGGAGAATATCGTGGCAAAAATAATTAGAAATATTTTACAAAATTTCCGGCGTCAGGCAGAAAAAAAAGAGGCAGAAAAAAAGGTTTCCGCATACCTGAGTACCCAAAGCCCCGAGGAAAAAGCGGCACGATCGTACTGCTAACCATTCGCAAGTATCAACCTATCTTTCCTTCGTGGGAAATGATGGCTGAACAGCACATACATAAAAAGACTACCTCTCGTAGTCTTTTTTTTTGGATTATCTCCCATTGAATAGAAAAATACTTCTCAAGGAGGGTTATTTTCGTTTCGCCAGAATCATCACGTTCGTTTTGTCGACTTTATCATGAACACAAACCGAAAAACCCTGATCTTCCATCTTTTCGACGAGCGTGTCAAAGAGTTCTTTGGAATTCGTTTTGATCATGGTATTGAAAATAATCTGACCGCTCTGGGAAAGGATGCGGGAAATATGCTCCCAGAAAACGTCCGAATAGAACTTTTCCGGCACTTTGTTATCGATAAAAAGGTCGATGATAATAAGTCCGTATTGTCCCTGTTCTTCTTGAACATACCGATAAGCATCCGCGCAAACGATCTCGGTGTTTTTATAAGAATCGAGTCCGAATTCTTTTCGGGCTATGTCTATAATCACCGGATCGAAATCAACCGCTACGATCCTATTTTTCAGATGTAAGTCATTTCTCACGATGTCTATCACCGATCCGCCACCGAGTCCGAGAAGGAGAATGTCTTCATCTGCTTTCAATAGTACCTTTTTCAGGGCAAATCGCATGATTCGATGGAGCGATCCGAACGAATAATTTGCATGATCCGTATTCAGGAGCTTCTTTCCATCTACCAAAACAACTCTCAGTGTCCCATTATAGAGCGATACTTTGCTCGTCACAAAAGGATAGAGATAGCTGAGAATTTTTTGGAGCATATTTTCTGGAGAAATAAGTATTTGATATGCGGCGTAGTATAGGCGAATTTATTCTGAAAGCAATATTATCCGTGAGTATTCCCGGCATTGAGGGCGGTTATATTCTCGAACTTTTCCCCCTTTCTGACATGGTTGAAGAATTGGTATCGAAATGAGTCAGATGCGACCATCTCTTGCTTCGTCGGAAGAAATGATGTATCGATATTGAATCATTGCACTGTTTTTCGAAATTCCCCGTCAGAGAGAAGTGTATAAATTTCCTTTAAAATCAAGGCATCTTCCCGTGAAAACGAATCATTCCACTCTTTCTTCATCCTAACCGCTTCTTTCGGATCGGTTGCGGTACGGATTTTTTCGTTCAATACCAATCTTTCTTTGGTCGCATTAAGAGCGATTTCTTGTACATTCGTCCCAAAATGATGAATTGTCCCGGTAACAAGCATTTCTGAAGATGCTCCACCAAGATATTTTTCACTCTTTTCGACTTGATCCGTGATGAATTTTACATGTTCCAAAAATGTTCGTGTTCCGTATTCCAAACCTCGACCACCCGTTCGATGAAGATTGGCATATTGGAGCCGTTCACCCGTTTTCTCGATAATCTTTGTTCCTTCAAGGATACGATAGAGGTAGTTTTCCGCAAATCCAAGAACCGTGAATTTTTCACCGAGATTATTCGTAAGATACACCGCGTCCTCGTACCGCCCCATCTGTTCCTTATCGCCACGAAATCCTTCCACAGGTTCATTGACAGCCCGGAGTACCCCATTCAGTTTCTGGAAATGTCCATTCACTTTCTCATTGATAAGAGAGGCCCCGATGAACTTTCCAACAACATTGCTGTTCGATCCGTTATCCAGACGAACAAGACTCAGAAGATATTTGGAAAGCATCTCAAAATCTTCCGAAGAGTGTGTTTTTTTAGAGAGAATGATTTTCGCTTTTTCAATGATGGCAATATCTTTCTGCACTATTTCACGATTCTCGGACGGAACCGAGGAAAGGTAGGCTTGAATATCTCATCGTGAAAGCATATTAAGCGCATCATCAAGCTGTTTCTTGGTGATATATTCTTCACCGAAACCGTACCTGAGATCTTTGAGTCATCGAACCTGAAAATCTCCGTACGAATTGATATTTTTCAGATTCTGAAGAATTGGCATCGCTTCAAGAGTGCTCTTTGCAACGCGACTTATTCCCTTCTTGAAACTCGATTGTCCATTATCGTACTCATAACTCTCCACGAACATAGTACTTCGGATGATATTACGGTTCTGTTCCATCGGAACCGTCATTCGGATAACATCACGATCCACTTTTCATAAAATCGCTTCTGTGGATGGTGTGTATGATATATTCTTCAACTTCCCGATAATCCGATCAATATCTTCCAGTCGGAATACGAAGTTATGTCCGGAACGGACTTTCCCTTCCTGAAACATCTCCACGATTTGTGTATCTTTTGCAGTTGTTACAGAAGTTTTCAGAAGCTCCTGAAAAAACTCTTTCTTGAGAAAATCGTTCATTCCCGAAACATAGGCAAGATTCGGATATTTTGCAAAGTGATTCGCATGTTCCTGAGCATATCCAATGATACGAGCACAGAAAATACCGACCGTATCCCCCGGCAGAGTCTGGACATTGATAAATTCACGATATTTTGCTAACTCTACAACACTTTCTTTTCGTTTTGTCTTAATCCCCGCGATATAAAGTGAGAACTGTTTTGAAAGATCTGTCGTATCAAAATACGGAATCCCAAGATTAATCTTGATAGCTCCAGGATTGAGTGTATCTTCCGACTGCATATATCCAAGCATTTGAAGACCTTTGATTTGGAGGGCATAATACTTTTGGAGGAGTTTCTTATATTCTTGTTGGTAATTTGGAGTATTTGGATCAAGTTTTTCAAACTCTGCACGCTCATAAATCGGAATAAGACGCTTGATGGTATGCTCAAGTGTATCACCCCGATTAAGTGAATATTCTCCTCTTGTTTTCACACTATTCGTCGCCTCACGAAAATTGGTTCGGTGCATCAGAGAATCTTTGGTTGGTTCGATAACCTCGGATGGAAAGAATGTCTGAGTTGAGAGAAGTTCGAAGAGAAAACGTTGTCGTCCCTGTATTTTCTCACGTTCTACAGGATCTTTCAGAGTTCGGATATGAAATCCATCACTCATCACCGGACCAGAGATTTCGATACTATCTTCGGGCGTTATTTTGGATTGAGTCTTTGTCCCTTTCTTCAGTTCTTCCACAATATTGATGGGTTTTCCATTTACCTTCAACTTTACTGCTCCCGCGTACATCGTAAGTCCTTCAAGGATCTGTTTTCTTCCTCCGAGCATCATAGCGGAGTTATCATAATCAGCCCGTTGCTGCATAAAATTGAGGAGATAATCGATGACCGATATTTCCTTCTTTACCTTCATCTTCCCCTCATTTACAGAAATACTCGCCATATATCCGTTTATTTTTGCAACACTTGCATTATATACAGCAAGGGACTGTACCACCCGATTATTTTTCCCGAGAGTTGCTTCCATATCATCGATATGGATCTCTGGAAGAGCATCGGAAGCAACTCCGAGCCTCGCTTGAATCGAAGCGATATTTTTTCGGGTTTTTTCTCGATTAAGAAAAAGTATTTTAAGATAGTTGAAATCATCTTCTGTCATCTTCATCTGAACACGAAAAGCATCTCCGAATTTTCCAGACTGAAATCCTTGAATAATGGTGTCGGAACGAGAACCTCCATTCGGTCCAAAGTGTTTTTTGACAACTACCTCGAATCCATCGAACCATGCTTTCAGTTCTGGGTTTTTTCATTCATCAAGACTCTCGAGAAATGCCTGTTTAGTTTTTCCATGCTCGATTTTCGCCTTCTGAAGCTCTGGTGTAAGTTTATTTATCTGCTCATGCGCTTCCTTTCGAATCTTCTCACGATTTTTTTCCTCATTTTTCCCATCCTCTATGTTCTTATTTATCGAAACAATTTGTTCTTCGAGAGAATTCATTCGCTTTACTGTATCGTTATAATGAGTAAGGACACTCGATATACGCTTACTACTCAAAAGAAGAGTATTATAAGCATCCGAATTAAAAGACGGGTACTCTTCTGGTTTTTTACTCTGCAAAACTTCTTCGATCCGTTTCAATCCTTCTGAAACTTTTCGCTTATTTTTCTGCCAATGAACCAAAAGCTTCGCATTTTCATCGTCTACTGGCCAATGAATGATTTTTGAAAGTCGCATCTTAATGAGCTCTATATTTCCAGAGTCGAAAAGGGATTCCATCTCTTTTCTCAGGGCCATTCGCTCTTCTTCCGTCTTTCCCACCTTAGAATATCCCGTAAGCTTCTTATCGATTGTAAATGTATGTTTTGGAAATTCATCCTTTATATATGTAAGGAGCGTCTTTTTTTCATTTTCATAGATACCTTTCTCCCCAGCGAGCATCCCCTTAAGACTCGATAGCTCTTTTTCGAGACGTTTCTTATCTCCTCCAAAAGGAGTTACTGTTCCATCTGGATGTACCTCTCCCCATTCATGGGCAGAAAATGGAACGGAAGTTGATCCTATGTATCGCATCATATGAGTATTATAGTGCTTCTCTCCTCCAGTGTGTGCCTGATTGATCCCATGAAGTTGGTAGTTACTGTACCGATAATACACGGGTATGGCTGAATTTGTCGCATTCGGAGTATTCATAAGATACTCATTAAGCTCAACCATTTTCTGAATATATTTTGTTTCCTTTCCTATAGAAAGTGGACTTGTCTTTGTACCAAATTTCGACGTATCAAAAAACTCCATGAAATTTGCCTTCCTGATGAATTCATTTTTTTCATTCCCTTTGAGATTCAGAAGATGTATCGGCAATTCCCATGCATCGATATTTCCCGTATTCAGAAACTTTTTCCAATCGGGTGACATATCGGCAATATTGAATGCACTTCGAAGTTCCTGACGATAGTAGTGAGCACAGGAAGCACCTATTTGAAATTTCGGATCTACTTGTCGTGGTCCACCGAGATGAAGCGAAGCATGCATATTCCCGAGAAGACCATCATTGAGACGATTCATTCCGAGAGACTGTCGAAATCCTGGGTATATTCGCTCGTTTATTTCTTTACTAAGCACCTTTCTGTCCCCTTTTGCAACTTTTTCATTCATCACCATCGCCTCCGATATTTTTCGAATTCATGCAATATCTTCCTGAAATTTCTTCGGATCCTTTGGGATAAAGAGCTCTTCTCAGGCTTTAATAAGCACTTTTGTTCCATTTTTTCCTTTTGACTCAAGATTCTTACCGAGAAGACGATTAAGAGCCAGAAGATCATTATAATCGTCAATCCCCTGTTCGTGTGCGATTCAATAAATCGTATCGCCCGGTTTAACGACATATATTTTTGTGTTTTCACGCATAATGTCCCGTTTCTCCATGAGATTAGGATTATCGAGTTTATCCGATTGGATAAGGGTGTCAATGATATTTTCTGCCATATGGCGGGTGTGAGGAATAGATATTTCCTTTATCCTAACATATATTTGAAAATATTGCAAAAAAGTGATTATTCCGTCTCCTCAAGAAGAACACCTAACCAAGCGAGAAATCCTCCGCTCACTCGGATAAAGCTTTATTTTAAAGGAAAAGAAGCTTACTATTGAGCTCGTTCCGTGGCTCGTTCCATTCAAGGCTCTCAATGAGGAAAATACCCGCCAATACCGAGCGTTAGAACCGACAAAAAAA
>DNKW01000080.1:0-5910 GCA_003488655.1 Candidatus Altimarinota bacterium
TGCTTTCAGGGATATTATTTTGATAAAGGCTCCGATTTTTAGTTTTTCTCAAACCCTTTCGCACATACGTATCCCGTCGCCCATGCTTGCTGGAGATTGAAACCTCCGGTTTTCCCCGTGAGGTCAAGCACCTCTCCTATAAAAGAGAGATGTTTGATTTTTTTGCTTTCAAAATGATTGGTTAGTTCCGAAAGCTTCACTCCGCCCCCTGTAACCTTGGCCTCGTCCCATGGTTTCAAATCCGCTAAATGGAATATTGCTTCATTTTTTGTCTCATCGAGTTCGAAAAAACTCTTCACTTTCTTGGTCATACTTTCCTCGTTGAATGTGAGACGAATCGTAATATGCTCGGCGAAATACGCTTTCTGTTGAGATTCCTTGATTCCTATTTTCCGAAGATGTTCCCCGAGCTTTATAACCGCATTGAAAACGAGGGGCCCCGAGAGTCCCGTGTGAGTGAAGAGAAAAGATCCTTTCTCATCGTAGAGGAGTTTTCGATCGTCGAAAACCGAGAGGGTGAGCTCAATCGTGCTTCCTGAAAGCTCCGACAAATCTTCCCGAGTTATCATCCCACAGAGTCCGCGATACGGATCGGTCATCTCGATGTCGAACTGTTTCGCGATTGTATATCCGAATCCATCGGTTCCAACCTGTGAGAAGCTCTTTCCACCCGTTGCGATAATAAGGTTTCGTCCCTCTATAATCTCCCCAGATGCCTTATGGATGAGGAAAATATCATCCGTTTTTTCTATTTTGACGATATCGCATTTTGTTCGAATCTCTGTATTATTTTTCGTCGATTCGCGCATAAGAAGGTCGAGAAGATCTTTGGATTTTCCACTTTCTAGAATGACTCGCCCACGATCCTCGATACACGTACTAATCCCGTGTTTTTCCACCCACTCGATCATATCATAGTTCGAAAATTTTGCGAGCAGTCCGTGAACAGCTTTGATATTCTCCCCGAAGTAGTCATCTTCGGGAGATATGTCAATGTTCGTTACATTACAACGTTCTCATCCGGAAAGTATGACCTTCTTCCCGAGAGAACCGTTCTTCTCGAGGATGATTTTTCGGAGGTTTTTCGGGGCGAATATGGAGCAGAAGAGGCCGGCGGCTCCTCAGCCGATGATAATGATGTCGTACATAAAAGAAGGAAAAGAATAAAGACATACCCATGTATTTAAAAATTTTGATACCTGTATCATATATGATTTTCATTTTTTCGCGAATTTACTTGTAAATCTTTTGCAAAAAACACATTTTTCCATATAAATGGTCTCGCTTATAAATTTTGAATACATATTTCTCGTTTCCTACGGGACTCGCTATAAGGACGCTCAAACACAGTCCTCGGTAGCACTCGAAAAATATATTCAAAATGATAGTGTGAAATATGGAGAGGTCGCATAGTGGCCTAGTGCGCACCCTTGGAAAGGGTGTGTGGGGCAACCCACCGGGAGTTCGAATCTCCCTCTCTCCGCCAGGAAAAATAAAAAAACGCCCCGAAAGGGGTGTTTTGTTTTTCATGCGGAGACCCGAGGTGGGAGATTCGAAACCGTAGTGATACCGATGAATGAAATGAATCGGGGAAAAAGCCAACGATTTGGCTTTTCATCACAAGGCGTTTTCTCGAAGAGAAACGGGTCTCTCCTCTCTCCGCCAGTAAAAAACCAAAAATACCCCGAAAGGGGTATTTTTTTAAATCCATAGATTCTATTCCGATATATTTTCAATAGTATTATTATATTCTCCGTATACGGCATTTTCTATTTCTGTTTCGGACATCTCGCCTACCAATAATCTCTCTATTTCTTCCATAGTTCTTTTGACTTTTGGGAATTGGAGAGTTTTGACGAGGCGCAATACTTCGCCGAGTGTTGTTTCTCCACAAATTGCACGATAGAATCCATCCTCAACCATACTGGTCATCCCATGATTTCTTGCCGTCGTTTCCAGCTGTCAAGAGGTACAGCCTGATAATACCGATACTTTAAGTTCTTCATTTACACAGAAGAGCTCTACTATGGTTAATCGTCCATTGAAACCAGTATGATTGCATTCTTTACATCCTTTGCCATGATAAAACTTCGTGTCATGTTTTTTTATGTAGTCATCCACTCCGGCGATGAATCTTTTAAAATAACTCAAATCTTTTTGATCGGGTTCTTGGAGTGTTTTGCAGTGAGTACATATTTTTCTGACAAGACGCTGTCCGAGTATAGATACGAGTGTAGAGCCAAGGAGAAAAGGCTTAATACCCATATCGATGAGACGGGTTATTGCTGAAACCGCATCATTCGTATGAAGCGTGGAAAAAAGCAAATGTCCGGTAAGTCCCGCTGTCAACGCAGCTTCGGCAGAGTCTTTATCGCGCATTTCTCCAAACATAATGACATCGGGATCCTGTCTCAAAACTCCCTTAAGAACCTCAGGAAATGGCAATTCAAAATGTCCGCCGGCATTTATCTGATTTGCTCCCGGCAATACGTATTCCGGAGGATTTTCAATAGTAACGATATTTACTTCGGAAGTATTTAGGCTTGCAAGCGTGGAATGAAGCGTCGTTGTTTTTCCGCTTCCCGTTGGTCCGGTAACGATGACGATACCATTCGCCATACTACAGATGAGTTCGTATTTTCGTGCGATGTTTTTATGAATACCCAATTCTCCCAAGCTTGGAATTTTCTCATTTTGTATCAGGATTCTTGTAACAAGTTTTTCACCATTCACATACGGCATTACTGAAAATCGGAGATCTGCAAATGTGTTCTTATCGACATAATGTATGCTTTTTCTTCCATCAAAGATTTGATCTCTTTTAAATGCGTCTTTGAAATGAAATACATGTTTCAATCCCTGGATAAAATATTCTTTTACCGAAAGAGGGAGATCCATAAGTGGCAAAAGTATCCCATCCACACGAATCCGCACCCTCACTTTATCTCTCATCGGTTCTATATGGATATCCGATGCTCGCAGGTCTATGGAACGCATAAGAATTTCCGCAAACATATTGAGATTTTGATTTTGAGAGCTGAAAAGTTTCTTCCCAATCTTAAATACGTCATCTTTCTTCAGATCCATATCGGCGTGAACTCTGGTTTTTATAACATCTCTCTCAGCGGCATTTCTGAGTGCTATTTCCTGTTCAAAAGATTTTTTCAAAAAGGTCGAAATTTCCTCAGGTGGAGCATAATCAAAGGAGAGATCAATATTGACTTTATTGTTGGAAGGTGAGTTTTTGGTTTTTTTAAAATCGTAAGTGTGCTGTCTCAGTAAGATAATGTCTTTGTACTTCCGAGAAATCTCCCGTCGAATATGTTCGACTCAATCTCCTGAATTTTCGTGATATATTATGGTAATCGCGTATCCTCCATCATCACTTTGGTATATCTTATAAGGAATAAAATTATACTTTTTAAGGGTCTCTTTACTAAAAAGGAAAAAGAGACTCATATTTGTTTCGGAAGTTTTTGGACAAACGCGAACCATGTCCTTTTGTCTCGCGATGATTTGTATAAAACGCTCTCTGCTTACTATTCACATATCTTCGATAAGAATATCTCCGATTTTTCGTTCAATGCTTTTATTTTGAAAATCCATCTGTATTTTCATAGCTTCTTCCAATTGGCTTTTGTTGATGAGTCCATAAGCAAGGAGAAGCTCTCCTGTTTGCATGGAATACCCTTTACTATTCGTAAAATACAGGAATTTCTTCCGGTCAATGAGATTAAGTGCCATGAGCACCTCTCATAAAAGCATATGTTTTCATCCTTCCCGTTGCTCTTTTTGATACTTCAGAGCTTTTTTCAAAGCATCTTCGTTTATATAATGCTCTTTTATAAGGGCTTCCCCCAGTTTTAATTTATTTGGAGAGAGTCATTCTAGTGTTTTGGGAGAGGAAGCTGGTCTCATCTCTGGCTGTTGCGGAGTGTCGAGTTTTTGAGCAATAGGAAGTACGATCGATTGAGTCTGTTCTTGCGATGATTTCGGAGTTACAGAAGTCATGTTCGGTTGAATCTGTCGCTGTTGATTAAGGATTTCATCAAGGGTTTCGCGTGATATTATCTTCAAATCCTCCACACAGATTTCCCCGATGAATTTTGTCTTCCCCTGTTTTTGGTAGTCTTGCTGTATCATAAAGGCGGTCGTCATATCTTCCATCGTAGCAAGACCGTTTCCGAGTAGGATTTCTCCAATCTGGAGAGAAATCTTCTTAGATAGGGAATTAAGTTCGGTTATAGCTTCACCAAGCGAGATAACTTTTCCACTCTTTTTTTCTGAAATTTGATGCTGCATAGTTTTGACCAAATCTTCAGTGGTTAAAAACCCCCTGTCGACAAGGAGCTCACCGATACGCTTGAGTTTGCGCGGCTTTTCTGTGGAAGCGAGTGAAACCGAAGATTCCATATATAAAAATAGGGATTATGTTGACACGAACTTTTTCCTTAATGTACCTTACATTCCTATAAAAAGCAAATTTATCAAATTACCTGATCCTCTTCCTTTTTAATAGAAAAGTACCATACCGGGATATTTTCCTTATTCCCCTAATTTCACTGCACTCATTCCGATAACCCCTATCATGAAACAGAGTATGGTGAGGTATTTGTATTTGGATTTACTGTGAACAACCGGTAAGAGGTCGGTGGCGGAAACATAGAGGAGAGAACCCCCGGCGAATGCGATGAGAAGGGCGGTCGATACTTCACTTATCTGAGATATAAATATATCCGAGAGATAGAACCCAATCGGTGCTGCAAGGGCGAAAAGTGTCAGAGCTAAAATCTGCGTTTTTTTTCGAAATTTTGATTCTTGAAAAATGGCGGCGAGCGAGAGAGAAACGGGAATCTGGTGAATAGCCACTCCCAAGAGTATACTATATCCGAGGGTGCTCGATATCCCGAAGCCGGCACGTATCCCAAGTCCGTCGAAGAGGGTGTGGATGAAAATCGCAATGAGAGCGATGAGAGCTACATGATTATAGTGCTCATGCGGATCTTCATGAGTATGGTCATTATGTCTATGGTCGTGTTGATGTTTGGTGAGAAGTTCTTCCACGAGGTAGATGGTGAGGAAGCCTCCCATAAACGCATAAATGGCAAACTCGCTTGAGATGAGCGCCTCTGTTAATATATGAACGAGCGAAACTGCGAGCATAGAACCAGCTCCGAGCGCGATAAAGAGGTTGAGAACCGTCTGATTTATCTTTCGGAAAAAGTACAGAATAATCCCCGTAGCAGAGATGAAGAAGAGGATGGTGAGAGGAAGGAAGAGATTCATAGAAAGGGTATTTTAGAAGAGAATAATGGAAGTTATTGTTTCGTGTCATCTGGCATATGTTCTCTTACGGCAGATCGAATATTGACAAGGAGTTGCCTCATCATACCGGTTATTCTTGATACTTCGTCTTTTTGATTATCATTGATTGCACGGGCAAGGTTTTCTCTTTGTACTGCAAATTTTCAAAGTTCATGGTTTATATAGGCATTTCCTTGTTCGGAGAACATAATAGTAGCTTGTGAAAATAAAATAATCTTGTCCAATTTTTTCGTATTTGTGGTGTGCGAAAATTATTTCAGTATGTCATTAATATGATCAAGTGCATTATCGATAATAGTGATTATCTGAAAACTATGGAGTTTTTCCCCCTCATCGAGAGCGGTATGGAGTTTCTTTTCTTGCTCTGTAATCTGTCGAAGCTCGATATTCATTCCCCTTCTTTTTTCTTCGGTTTCTTCTCTTCTGCGGATTTCCTCTCGCAGGGAAATGGGCGGAGATGTATTCTCTGAGAACATAGGTATATGTATACGGATATAAGATTTCCTTTTAAAATATACGTTTTTTCTTGTAAAAGTCAAAAAGTTGTACGGTTCGGTATTGAAATAAAAAACTCCCCCCGAGAAC
>DNKW01000080.1:5994-24346 GCA_003488655.1 Candidatus Altimarinota bacterium
CCCCCCGAGAACATAGAGCTCTCGGGGGGATTATTGCTACTTTCTGCTGCCGTTACGTCTCGTGAGACGAGCGGGAGTCAGTCTTTGTATTTGCGGACGACCGTGTCCATCGCGATGGATGCCACGGGGGAGTTTCAGTTTCATCTGGAACGTGTGTCCTGCTTGTGTCGATTTCTTTGAATGATGTCGACGATGTTGACGGATATTTGCAAACGGAGCTTGATCTTTTTGACGGACAATATCCAGGATGATTCTTCTATGGATAGTATCCCTGATGGGTTGCATAGCCTGTTGCAAGGCGCTTACTGCTACTAAAGCCAAGATCGATGATTTCATTTCTTTTTCCTCTCTTCGATTGGTGAAAATAAGTATGGGAAGACCCACTTTCATCATGGAATCTTCCAGCAGATTCATGATTCTCCGTACTTCTGGAGTATTACATCCCACGAGGATAATCTTTTTTGAGTGCATAAATCTCTCCTTTTGTTTGAATGTTGCGCAGACGGCAATATGTTTTGCTATCTTGGTGTGTTTGATGATTTCATTGATAAACACCAGACCCTGCGGATAACTTACGAGAAGCTCAGCAAATTCATTTTTATTTCCTCTTGATTTGTTTTGAAGCAAGTGATGAGATAATATGGTTTTTCCATAAAAGTCAAGAGTAATACTTTATATTGCTTTTTCTTCCCGAATCCATATGATACTCGGGTTATTTTTCGTGGGCACTTGTAATGAGAAATATATATTTTCTCCCTGCCTGCGGAACTCGTCTCTTATTTGACGACTCAAACAGTCCTCGGTGGCGGGTGAAAAATATATTCTCATTACATTACCTATACTTTCCCATGACCGATTCCTCTCTTGCTCTTGCGAACCTTCTCTTTCCGAACCTTCCCCATACGCCCGAATCTCTCGAGACTCTTTATCCTCCGAGAAATGCTTCGGTTGTGACTCGCGTGGGTCCGAGTCCGACAGGTTTTCTCCATATCGGAACGGTATATACCGCACTTCTTTCCGAGCGCATTGCCCACCTCCATGACGGGATATTCTACATCCGCAATGAAGATACGGATGACAAGCGAGAGATTGAAAACGCGGCACACATTATGGTCGACGGGATAAGGAAATTCGGCATCCGGATCGATGAAGGGGGAATCGGCCCGAATTATTCGGACGTGGGCTCCTATGGTCCGTATTCACAGTCTAAGCGAGGCGATGTCTATCAGACATATGTGAAAGAATTGGTTGTCCGAGGAATGGCATATCCGTGTTTTTTGAATGAAACGGAGATGATGGCGATTCGAGAAGAACAAACCCTTGCGAAACAGCCACTCGGAATCTACGGTTCCTATTCTCCTTGGCGCGAGGCAACTCCGGAGGAAGTTCAGGTAGCTATTGCAGAGGGAAAGAAATACGTTCTTCGATTTCGCACACACGGAAATCCAAACAGGCGTGTGACACTTCACGACGAGATCCGATGAGACATTGAGATGCAGGATAACTTCATGGATACGGTTCTCCTGAAACAAACAGGAATACCGACGTATCATCTTGCTCACGTGGTGGACGATCACTTGATGCGGACGACCCATGTGATGCGGGGTGATGAGTGGATTGCGTCATATCCGCTCCATATTCAGTTGACGGAAGCGCTCAGTTTTGTCTCCCCGAAATATGTCCACATTGCACCGCTTTGTAAGTTAGAATGAGGAAATAAACGCAAGCTCAGCAAACGAAAAGACCCCGAAGCGAATGTGGAATTTTTCTTTGAAAAAGGATATGCAGTTGAAGCGCTCATAGATTATATGTTCAATATTATGGACTCCCGATATGAGTCATGGAGGCTCGCAAATCCCGTCGCCGATTATAAAACCTATCCGCTCACGATAGAAAAACTTCCTGTTTCAGGAGCTCTTTTTGACAGAGAAAAACTCAATTCCATCGCAAATAATTTTCTGACGCTTCTTTCGACCGAAGAGCTTCAAAAACGAGGATTGGAATGGGCGTATATTTACGATGCAGAGCTCGCAAAACTTATGGAACATTCCCCAGAGCTCACATATAATGCTCTCGACATCGAACGTCATACTCCTAAAGATCCGAGACGATTCACTCTCTTTTCTGACTTTCGTGAGCAACTTCAGTTCTTCTACGAAGAAACATTCGAAGTTCTCAAAAGCACCGCTCCAGCTATTCCGGACTGTATTACTCCAGAGATTCAAAAGGCATTTGTAGAAGAGTATCTGAAGGTATATGATTCCACCATGGAACGAGATGCTTGGTTTGAACAATTGAAAAACCTCGCTCACGACCACAAGTTCGCTCGGACGGGAGAAGAATGGAAAACGGGCGAATACCTTGGAAAGGTTGGGGATATCGCCATGATGCTCCGAATACTGCTCTGTGCTTCTGCAAAAACCCCAGATCTCTGCTACACGATGCGAGTACTTGGACGAGAGACGATGGAGAGAAGATTGAAAAGATACTACTAAACGGGAAATGAAATATTGATTTTTCACGGGAAATTCATACACTCGGGGCATATTTCCGTAATTATTGTATCTCTGTGCGAATCATCTATTTTACGGATACGTTTTATCCTACGACGAACGGCATCGTTACGAGCATTATTTCCTTTTCTCGTGAACTTGCCGATCGGGGACACGAGGTGTGTATCATAGTGCCTGATAATCCGGGGGTTTGAGATTTCGAATACCACGGTATTGAAATTCTTCCAATGAAAGGCTTTCCCGCCTTTTTCTATCCGGACTTTAAAATCACTTTTATTTTCACTCCCTCGCTTATTCAGAAAATCCGAAAATTTAAGCCCGATATTATCCACTATCATACGCAGTTTATACTTGGGTGGCAGGCAATCGTGCTCGGAAAGATATTGAAAATCCCCCGCATTGGGACATTCCACACCTACATTGCGGATGAATGATATCTCAAAGTGATAGGCCTCGAGAACTTTCATATCTTCGGAGAACTTGGATGGAAATATAATAATTTTTTCTACGAGCACTGCGAACATGTCATATCTCCGAGCGTCAATGCCCGAGAGGAACTCATCGATCATGGGATTCCTGCAGAGAAAATCTCGCTCCTCCCGAATCCGCTTCCGATAGAGAAAAAGACGGCACTCATCCATATGGATATCGCTACGAATACTCCAAATATTATTTTCTCCATCGGGAGACTCTCGAAAGAAAAGAGTTTCGACGTCTGCATAGAGACGATATACCTGGTTTCAAAAAAGATTCCCGATGTATGCTTTGTAATCGTCGGAGATGGTCCGGAAAGAGAAAATCTTGAAGAGCTCTCGAGAAAGCTTGGCATCGAGAATAATGTCCGGTTCCTTGGAAAGATCCCGCACGAAGAGCTTATGAATTCCGATATATTTGCTCGATCAAAATGTTTTCTCACGGCCTCCACAACAGAAACTCAGGGAATTACTATTATAGAAGCCATGTCCTTTGGGCTCCCAATCGTCTGAGTGGATGAAAAATGAGTAGGAGAGATGATAGAGGATAATGGATACAAGGCTAAAGCCGGAAGTGCCGAAGAACTTGCCGGCTATTGCATAACTTTACTGGAGGATGCAGAACTTTGGAAGAAATTTTCGGAGAAAAGTTTTCAGATTGTGAAGAAATATGATGTCCGGAAGCTCACGGACAATCTCGAAGCTATTTATGTAACCACCATGAAACATGGACCAAGGAGAAAATAAGCCAAAAGTTTCCATTATACTCCCGGTATATAATACAGCGGAGTATTTGCGAGAATGTATCGAGAGCATCCTCTGTCAGACGCATACTGATTTTGAGTGTATCATCGTCGATGATGCATCGAGCGATGAAAGCAGGGCGATCATAGAATACTACGCAACCATCGATCCGAGAATTCGTTTCCTTCGCAACGAAGTGAACCAGGGAATCGGATTTACTCGGAACAGGGGGCTGGAAGTAGCACGAGGAGTTTATATCGCCAACTTCGATAGCGACGATATCGCTTTTCCCGAATGGATAGAAACCCAGGTTTCGTACTTGGAAAATAATCCGACCATCGATATCGTTGGGGCGAACTTCATCTTCATCGATAAGCAGGGAAAGAGACTTCTCCAGAAAAACAATTTTCCCGAACACGATCACGATATCAAGAAAATTATCCCACTCGTCTGTCCCATAGCGAACAATACGGTGGTTATCCGCAAAAAATGTTTCGATGAAATGGGAGGATATCGAGCATCGGCACATGTCGCCGAAGATTATGATCTTTGGATGCGTTTTCGCGAAAAATACGTATTCTATAATATGCAGAAATGTCTCGTGTATTACCGTGTCCACGGACAAAACAGCATCATGCGAGAACGGGACAGGATAGTGAGGGAAACGCTTGCAGATTTTCGAAATAAAGCCAAAAATTTGTATCCGCTTTCTTTCGTAATTCTCAGATTTATCGTTCTTTCATTTGTATCATACGGGAGAGTTTTTATCCGAATAAAATTCCGGTAATATGGATATTATCAAAGTTTTTTTTGAAACCCATCCCCAGTTCATCTATTCAGGCATCACAGGGGGGATGTTTCTTTCCGCTCTTTTCCCAATATCGTTCATTTTTTATGGGGATTATATTTTCCTCCCCGCCGCCATTCTCGCGCAGAGCGGATTTGTCGATATCCGATCCGTTTATTTTGCAACTATTCTCGGGGTTTATGCGGGCGATCTGATAAGTTTTTTTCTCGGACATTCGCTGGAACGAACTATTTTTACACCCGATGCAAAGTATCTCAACACCCATCTTCTTGAGAGAGGAGAACGATTTTTCAAAAAATATGGAAAATTCGCCATTCTTTTTTCTAAAGGACTCCCGATTGCTCCCGGAATTACTCCGTTTCTTGCCGGTATCAATCGGATGAATCGTGGAATGTTTCTTATATACGATTTGATCGCCACCATTGTGATTTTCGCGATTATTTACGGGACGCTTTATGGGGGAATCGGAGCTGTGCGGATGTTTTTTGGATGGTAAAATATTATTCATGATAAAAAATTTGTATTCTCGGTATATTTCCATATAATGGTTTCTCAAATTACCGACATATACCCATTGCAGTGGCGCCTATGTTTTAAAGAGTTAGTTGATGGCTTTGTAGTACTCATAACGGGTTTTATAAGCTGTTCATTAGTTTTCAATATTTTTTCGTTTTTTTGTCGAAATCGACCCCTTTTCTGTTGCCGAAAATAAGGGATTATTTCACATAAATATCATAAATATGAATCTTAAAAAAACTTTCTTGCAGGAGTTTTTCATACACAAGCAGGAACATGCTTTTATTTAATTATTTTTATCAAAATCTATGCCACATACACATACTTCACCAGCCGGAGACAACAATACACCGCAGGGAGAACGTCCCGTTTCCCATTTCGACAAACAGAGAGAGCGCGGACATTCCGGGCACCAAAAGAGTCATGCTCCTCATACGAATGACGGACACAAGCCACGGAACTCCGGGCACTCTTCTACTCCGAAGAAATTCTTCGGTTCCATGCAGCAAAATCAAAGCGACGAGAAACTCCTTCCCGGTTCCAGCTATCTCTTCCCTATAAACAAGAGAAATAAGAAAGCGTTTCCATTCTCTACTCCGAAGCAGGCGATTCGCAAAAAACACAATATCATCGAACTTCGACCGAAACCGATCGAACGCGATACGCTTCGCATCATTCCTTTCGGGGGATTGGAACAGGTCGGTCTCAACTGTATGGGGTTCGAATACGGGAACGAAGTAATCATCGTCGATATGGGACTCCAGTTCCCGGATCAGTACCAGCACGGTGTTTCCTCGAGTATTCCAGATCTCACCTACGTGCATGGCAAGAAAATCGTAGCGGTGCTCATCACCCACGGTCATATCGATCATATCGGAGCCATTCCGTTTATCATGCGTCAGGTCGGGAAGAGTGTTCCGCTCTATGCCACCCCCATGGCGTATGAGCTCATCAAGATGAAACAATCGGAGATTGATTATCAGCTTACCAATATACAGGAATATCATCGGAATAAATCCGTGGTACTCAGTAATAATTTTACGGTCACCCCTTTTACGGTGGATCACTCCATCCCCGATAGCGTTGGACTTTGTATCGATACTCCCGTGGGACGATTCATCCATACGGGAGATTGGAAATTCGACAAGCAACCCCTCCCACACCGTCCTTCTACGGACTACGAACTTTTGCAGAATTTCGGAGACAGAGGAGTGCGAGCTCTCTTGTCGGATAGTACCAATGCACATCTTGCCGGTTCTTCCATTTCCGAATCGGAAGTGGTTGGATCCATCGATGAAATCTTCGTGGGTGCTAAAGCACGTGTCATTACCGCGACATTCTCTTCTATTATCGACCGTATTATCCTCATCATCGCGACGAGTGAGAAGTTCAACCGAAAGGTCGTACTTCTCGGACGAGGGATGAATAATTATATGGATATCGCCCTCAAGCTCGGATATGCTCGCCCTCAACCGGGAACGCTCATCACCATGGCGGAAGCCGACAAACTTCCGGATGACCAAGTGACCATCTGCTGTACCGGAGCTCAAGGTGAACGTTACGCCGCTCTTATGCGTATCGCTACGGGAGAATCATACGATACCACTTTGAAGCCAACCGACACGGTAGTGTTCAGTTCTTCGGTTATTCCCGGAAATGAACGATCTGTTCAAGGTCTCTTCGATATCATCATGGCTCAAGGGCCTCGAATTTGTCAGTATAAAGAATCTCGCATCCATGCCGGAGGACATGCTCAGGCAGAAGATACCAAAAAGATGATTTCTCTCATCCGACCGGAAGTCTATATCCCAATCTACGGATTTCCATTTATGCTCCATGGAAATGCACAAAATGCATACGAACTCGGATACGACGAGAATCATGTCCTCATCGGAAAAAACGGCCAGATTTTCGAGTTCACCAAAGACTCGTTCAAACTCACTAATATGTACGCTCCACACCGGCTCGTAACGGTTGATGGAAATATGATCGGATACAGTAAAGAGGATGTGCTACATGATCGATTCCAGCTCTCCACAGGAGGTGCTATGGTCGTAAGTATCGCGAAGAAAGGGGGAGAATACCTCTACCAGTTCGACAACGTCGGACTCCCAAAGATGTCCGAGTTTCCTCACCTCGAGAAACGGCTCGTTCAACTCCTCGATATGATCCTCAATGGAGATATCACGAAGTTCCGAGACGTGGAAGCACTCAAAAAACATATCGCCAAGAAAATCGGAGACACTGTCTTCGATGAGATTGCGAAGGAACCACTTGTTATGGTTTTGGCTCATTAGAAATCAGAAACAAAATAATCCCCCGAGCATTCGGGGGATTATTTTGTTTCTCCTACTCTTACCAACTTCACCGTATCGCTCGCACCGGCGATAATCTCGATCGTATCTTTTCGAACTTTGAGCTCTTCTGCGAGGAACCGAATGAGTTCTTCATTGGCTTTTCCTTTTTCGGGAACTGCCTTGATGCGAATCTTGATCGTCCCATCATCGAGCGTGCTCAGATACTCGGTCTTCGGTTGCTTGGTGGTGACCTTTATCCGAAGATAGGTTTTTTCCGTGGGATTGAGTGGCGGTGGAAACATAGAATGAAGCTTTCATTTATTATTCATCATCATTTTCTTCCATTCTCTCTTTCTTGGTACGTCGTCCTTTTCGCTCAGGTTTTTCTCACTTTGGTGCGGATTTTTTCTCTGCTTTTTTCTCGAGTTCTTCTCGGTTCTTCGCCTTCTCTTCATGGTGTTTCTCCGCATCGTCTTTGAGACGTTCATCCTTGAGGCCTCCTCACTTCTTGAAGATACTTTCACGACCCTTGAGTTCGAGGATGATGGGAGTTCCGGCAAATCCGAAGAATTCACGGATGCGATTTTCGATATAACGTCTGTAAGAGAAATGGAAATGACTCTCATTGTTAACCGATATCATAAACTTCGGAGGATTGATGTCTACTTGAGAACCGTAATAGATTTTTGGCTTGTGAGCCTTTCTATTTCCGGTCGGGGCATGCTGGTAAGTAATTTGCGAGAGAAAATCGTTGAAAACTCCTGTTTTCACGCGTTTATTTCGCTCATCTCGAATCTTGAAAGCGATATCGAGAATTGCATTGATACGTTTCCCATCCACCGCGGAGGTAAATACGGGAGTTACGTAGGAAATGAAATCAAATTCGTGATTGATGTATTCGATATATCGGTTCATGATAGTTGATCCGGAGTATCGCTCATCGGTCGTGGACATTTCAGGGGCACGATTGTGAGGCTTGATAGGGGATTCCGGAAGGGGAGGCAGTTTATTTCCTCGAGCTTTCGATTTCGCGAGCTTTTCTGTCTCGGATTTTGCTTTGTCGGCTTGGCGTTGTGCTTCTCTTTCTTCGAGAGTCTGAACGGTTGGGCGAGCGAGAATTTTATCCCACTTGTTGCATACGAGGATGATACCTTTTTTCTCCTCGAGAGCCCTTTCCACGACGTGTTTATCTTGGGAAGTGATTCCCTCATCTGCATCGATAACGATAGCAACCAAGTCGGCACGAGTGATGGATCGTTCGGAGCGCATCACACTCCACTGCTCAAGATTCGCACTTCCGATTTTCCCGGATCGGCGTATCCCGGCTGTATCTATGAGAACGATTTTTTCTCCGTTCCATTCCACGATGGAATCGATGGAGTCTCGAGTCGTTCCCGGCATATCCCGAACCATTGCGCGATTCGTTCCAGTGAGAGCATTGATAAGGCTCGATTTTCCGACATTGGGTCGTCCGATAATAGCGAGCTTGAGCATCCCGTCATCATAGATTGCCTCCTCATAAGAGAGTCCCTGTTCTTTGAGACTATGAATCATCGCAAGTTTGAGTATATCGAGTCCTCTGTCATGGGCGGTACTCGTGATGACAAAGTCGTCGAATCCGAGAGAAGCAAGCGCATAGGCCTCATTCATACGTTCAATATTATCCGCTTTGTTAGCAACGACGATAACCTTCTTTCCAGATTTCCGAAGGAGTTTGGCGATCTCTTCATCGAGAGCGGTAAGACGGTCGTACTCAAGTACAAAGAGGATGAGATCGGAACGAGAGATAGACTCCTGTACGCGATTTCGGATATCCGAAAGGATCTCATCATCACTTCCTATAGTGAGACCTCCGGAATCGGCAAGTATATAGGAGATATGATTTTCCGGGTCGTGCATCTGATATTCAACGATATCTCGCGTGGTGTTTTCGATATCCGAAACGATGGCGATTTTGTGCCCGGAAAGAACATTAAAAAGGCTCGATTTTCCGACATTGGGACGTCCGACAATAGTGATTCGTGCAATCATAAAAAATGGATTAGTGTCATTCCCGTGGAGACGGGAATCTTCCTTGTATTAAGAAATTTTAAACAAGACTTTTTCTATTATTTCCCCTTCGGGATAATTGGTAGATACCCTCCTTCGAGGGAATGACGTTTTAGTAAAATCATATAAAAAATGCTAAATTGTCTAGCATTTTTAGATTATATGGCGACGAGTATAGTGAAAAGACGGGAAAAAGCAAAAAGAATCTATTTCTGCTGAGCAAGATGGGAGATTTTAGTATTCAAATTTTCTTGAATATAGGAAAAAACAGAGGAAAGAATCTTTTTTCTGTTCTCAGAGATATTTCGAGAGTTGATTATCTGAATTTTTGTACTGATATCGCCTCGTATTTTCTCAAGAAGTTTCGATTGGGCTACCGGATTATTATTTGTTACACGCTCGAGACTCATATTTAAATTAGCGAGTATCTTGTCGATTTTAATCTTGTATGATTCGATCAAAAAGGTATTGATGTCATTGATGGTTTTTTCCTTGTCCTTTTTTTGTTCCTCTGTTTCCTGTTTCCCAGAAGAAGTTTCTTCTGTTGTTTCCGATTTCATCGAAGATTCTTTGTCATCGGATTCCTCTTTTGTCACAGAATTATTATTCGTTACTCCACTTATGGTTGTCGCATGGTTGTTAAGTACAATGGTAGTACTCTCATTCGACGCTATCTCTATTGACGCATCTTCCGTCTCGGTGACTATTTTTTCCGTAGCAAAAACGTCCATAGCAGAGAATATGGAGAGCATGACAATAACAAACTTCAGGAGAGTATGCACGAAACGGATATATAATAAATTAAGATATAGATTCTTAATATACTCTCTTTTGTGAAAAAACAAAATCGTCAAGGTGAATAATTCGTGAAGAGATTTTATATTAAATTAACAGAAGCTCAAGTATGGGTATATAGGTTTATTATTTCTCTTTGAGACGAAGTCAGTGGATATTCTTTAGTCTTCCAAGACCGTCTCAATATCGAAATAAAATCCTATACACCCGATATGATGCAAGGCTCATTTGCGAAGCTCATTTTGAGACAGAATCCTTTCCCGGTGTCGCTTTCGATAAGGAGTGTTCCTTTGTGAAGTGAGACTATTTTCTCTATTATAGAAAGTCCTATTCCAATTCCGTGGTTGTTTGAGGCACTTCGGGACTTGTCTACCTGGTAGAATTTCTCTCGGATAAAGGCAATCTCTTTTTTTGGAACTCCCTTTCCATCATCTCGGAAAGTGATGAAAATTTTCCCATTTCTTTCGCTGCTTTTTATGGTCAGAACTTTTCCTTCCCCCGAATATTTTATGAAATTCGAGAAGATATTATGGAGAAGTTGAATAAATTTGCTTTCATCAAAATGGAGAACAAGAGGAGATTTGTTTTTCAGAATAATAATTTGTTGTTTTTGTTTTGTGAGAAGGGGGATGTATTCTTCTTGCAAATGTCCTATGAGTTTCATGAAATCGACAGAAGTGAACTTGAGTGTCTCAATATCCGTTTGCTCCAGCTTTTCATATTCCATAATGGAGCCGGTAATTTCTATCAAACGATTGATCTCTCTGTGGAGAAGTGCATAATTTTTTGGAGTGCTTTCTATAATACCGTCGTCCATCCCTTCTAGATAGCACTTGATAGCGGTGATAGGAGTTTTTATCTCATGGCTTAAATCCGAGAGGAGATCGGAACGGATTTTTTGCTGATGGCTGAGGTTTTTATTGAGTGCATTGATAGTTCCGATAAGTGCTCAAAATTCATCCTTTTTTTTGTATTCGATCTGGCGGTACCCTTTTCGGGAGATGATATCGGAAAGATTTTCTACAATGAACTGAATGGGGCGGAAAGAGAGACGTATCCAGAGCCAGGAGACGATCAAAACAAGAACGATAACCAGAATATTTATAAAAAACATTGCCCGAATGGTTTTCAATAGGAATTGCCCTTCCGGTGTCGTGTTATGAAGAAAGGAAAAATTGAAGATTCAGGAGAAAAAAGAGTCGAGAGCTTTGACGAAAAGTACTTGTTCGATGGAATTTTCCGGAATTCCTATCTTTTGGAGAGAATCTATGACGGATGGCGCATATGTTCTTGGATTGGCGGAAAAATGTTCCAAAGAAGCGGAGATTCCCGAAAGGTCAGAGAGGATTTTTTTATACTCTTCTATCGTCGCATCGTCCAGATTTTTTGTTTTTGTAAAAGCGGAGATGAGATCGAAATTGATATCGGGAACCTCTTGTTTTATGCTCGTCAAATACTCTGAAAAATACTCTGTTGCGAAGTATTTCAGTGCAAAAATATTTACCCCAATCGTCATAATGAGAACGAGGAATATGTAGATGAGGAATTTTTGAGAAAATTTCATGGAAAATCTATAAAGAGGATTTTACAATTCTGTAGCCGATTCATCGGATCGTTTCTATGTTGGCAGCATCTCCGATTTTTTTGCGGAGATTTTTCATATGCGTATCAATAGTGCGGTCGTAGAGATAGTGATCATACCCGATAATCTCTTTCATGAGCGTTTCTCTCTCTACAATATGATCCTGATGTTCGATGAGATAAGCGAGAATCAGAAACTCTGTTTTCGTCACTTTTATGATATTGTCCGAAATCTTCAGGAGATATTCACCCATATCGAGGGTGATGGTTTCAAAAGACAGTACCAACTCTTTTTTTTCTTGATTCGATTGCTTCCCGAGACGTTTGAGTATGGCTCCTATGCGAGCGACGAGTTCTCGCGGAGAAAAAGGTTTCGATATATAATCATCGGCTCCGAGCTCAAGAGCTCGTACTTTGTCATCCTCGCCATCACGTGCAGAGAGTATGATGATGGGAACGATACTTGTTTCTCTCAGCTCTTTACATACGGAAAAACCATCTTTTTTTGGAAGATTGAGATCGAGAATAATGAGATCGAAACTCTCTCCGGATTTTTTAAACAGCTCTATGGCACCTTCTCAATCATGAGCGGTGCTCATCTTTATGCTGCTTTTGGTAAGATAGAGCGAAAGAGAATTGACGATTCCCGGGTCATCTTCGACGAGGAGGATATGGGTCATATAATGGATATTTTATTGTTCGTTGGGTCGAAGATAATCAAATCACTTTCCATTTTGTCCTATTGGTATTCCATTCAGAGAATCTTGTACTTTTATGGGAAGTCCGTCTTCCAAAGCTCTCGTTATAGGACTAAAGTCCGTATCCCAAAAATCCTTGGATTCTATAATCTTTTCGGTTTTTCCCTGTGTTCTCATTCGCAATGTTGCGACTGATTCGCAAGTAAGGGCATAGAGGTAGATGAGTGGTGCTCAAGGGATAGTAATGAGAAGATTTTCAAAACTATACTGTAGAATCTCCTCACTGCTGGGTTCGGAAGCTCATTTCTTGGCTAAACGCGTTTCGTTCTCTCGAGCGGTTACATTAAAGAAGTTTTCGTCAAAACGTTCAGAAACCCTCTCTCGGAAATTGGAATTCATAAATTTATGAGTAATGTTAAAATAACTTTTATTTTTTCTTACAAAGAGTACTATAATACGCACTTATATCTGTTTTTTTGGCAATCTTTCCGATAACTGCCGCATCACAGGCAATGGTTCGTTCAAAAGCGGTTCCCTGGAGGGCCTCCATCTTCTTTATCTCAGCGAGAGATTCTTCATATTTCCCGACGATATAATAGCTTCGATATCGGATGCGAAGCACTTCAAGATCGTTCGGATTCTTGAGGATATAGCTATCGGAGAGTTTCAATGCATCGAGAAGCTTGGTTTTGTCATATGCTGTTTTAATCTGAGCGAGCGTTACTTCGGTTGTCGTGACATTTCCAGAAGAAGCGGAAGGAGGAGTTATCGTATTGGTGTTTCCGCCAGTACTAATTACTCCATCGAGAAGCTTCCCTTTATAGTTCGGATTTTTTATACGGGTTCGCAGGGAGTTTACATAGGGATTGCTTCCGAAAACGGTTCGATACTTCTGTACCGTATAATCGAGATCAAAGAGTCCGATTTTTGTAAGACTGAGATTGTTGTCGAAAGTATAGAGGATTTTGGTTTTGAAAGCCGTTATCCCCGGAGGATTGCTTCCGTCATCGAGAGAGAGGAAAAAAGCATTTGGTTCTATGAATTCAAAGAGGCCAACGGCGGTATATCCGGGAAGATTATTTTCCGAGAGGATAGCTCCGAGTTGTTTATTGACCTGTTTTATGACACTGTCATAAACATCGGATTTCGATGTTGTTGCGGTAACTACTGCCGAAGGAGTGGCTATCGTTGGGGTGATGATTGCAGCGGGAGCGTCCACAGTTACACTAGTTCCTTTGAGGCTTGCGATCTCTTTTTTAAGAGTATCGTTTTCTGTTTGCAGTTCAGTAATCCGTGTTTCATACTTTTGTATGAGTTTCGCCACTGTATCCGTTAGAATCGCTTTCATATCGGATATATCATCGGCTCGGACGAGAGAAACAGAGCTGATGAGTCCGACAAGAATAATAGGAAGAAGGTATTTTTTAGTGAACATACGATGAGAAAATTATAAGTAGAAAAGTTTATGAGCTAACTATACCGATTCTTCTCGTAAAATCAACTTTTTTATCGGTGCGTAGCTCTTGCGGTGTATATCGGACGGGTTATGGATGTTGAGAAGTTCTTCATGAAGGCGTGTTCCATATCCTTTATGCTTCTCGAATCCATAATTCGGATAGGTTATCGCAAGGCGTTCCATCAGAGTATCTCGGCTCACTTTTGCGAGTATGGAGGCGGCTTGGATCTCCGGAATGAAGGTATCCCCCCGGACAATATATTTTACTTTTTCTTGCTCAATGGCATCAAACCGGTAATTATCCCGTCCGTCTATTTTTATAAATTCAAAGCTTTCTCACACTTGCAAAAGCACTTGAGCCAAAGCTTCTTGCATCGCCAATCGATTCGCCTCTCTGATTCCCACTTGGTCGATAATCTCGGAACCGATAATCCCCACTCATCCGAAACAAAATCCCAGAGAGATGGATTCCTGCATCATCTCGAAAATCTCCCTCCGCTTCTTGGGAGAAAGTTTCTTGGAATCGTTGAGCAAGGGAGAGAAGTCGTACTTCGTTCCGGCTCGCATGGCGCACGCCCCGGCGACGACCGGCCCAGCCCAGGAGCCACGCCCTGCTTCATCAACTCAGAGGAGAAAGAGATTTTTCATGTATCTATTTTTATTGACATATTTCCGCACTCGGATGGTCGAGGCAGACGAGGGATTTAAGAGAATCATTCTCTTTTTTCAGTTCTTTCGTTGCATTCACCAAAATAGGCACAAGCTTGTTATAATCGATACTCCAGAGTTCTTTCGAATCGTCACTAGGCTTATTCACCGCTTCAGGTATAATCTTTTCCAATTCCTGCGCTATGAACCCTATGGTATGTATTCATTCGGACGTAACTACGAGAGATCCACTCTGAAACTCTGAAGAATGATGAACATACTGTTTCGGATCTATTTTCATAATCTCGGATATCCCATATCTCAGATTTTCTTTCTCAGTTTTTACTCTTCCGTCGGAATACGTCGCCCATGCGTTTGCCTGTCACTGTCCGGCTGCACTGGCAGTGTTTGGAAGCTGGAGACGATAGGTTGGAGAAGAAACTCAGATTCAGACATACCCCAAAGTATTTATACGCATACGTTCCGTGGCAAGGCTAGAAGAATTCCATCAGGTTGAGAAGATCAATTGACCTTGATCATATCCCCCAGCACCTTCAACATGAATGGAAGCACCGTTATTGTACCCTCCTGCTGCGGTATTCAGAACTATTTTTGCAATTTTTGTTGAATTCACTGTAGCCGCATTTCCAGACCAATCATTGGAAATCACGATACCGGGAACATATGACCAGTCCAAAGGAGTCTTTGTAGGCCCATTATTATCGTCGATTGCTTGTATATATAATGGTTTGGTTGTTTGCGGATTGGCAACCAAAGTTAATCTACTCCACGGATTCGTCGTCCCGATTCCGACCCTACCGTCACTCGTGATTCGCATTTTTTCATCCGCATTATCTAACTGTGTACCATCTTCCGCATTTCTTGTAAAAAACCCGAGAGAGGAAGCATAGCCGTTTGCAAGTTCTGAGATTGCGTAAATCCCGGCTCGTGCACGACTGTAATTATCGGTTTGGGAAAAGCTAATTCCCAATTTATCCCCGATAGCCGTTGTCGGAGAGGTGAGAACCAAGGGCTGATTCGCCGGCGTCGTACGGGTTACCGATTCAATATGTAATTTTGCTTCTGGACTCGTTGTCCCGATCCCCACATTTCCATCTCATCTTACACGAAACAAAGGATTGGCATTTGTCGCATCATTCACTACAAAGGCAGTATCACTTGAATTTGTTCCGGCACGAATAGCCGGACCGTATGCTTGACCAGAAGTTAAACTTGATTGAAATATAGCAGTGTACAGATTTGCGGCACCATTTACTTCGAGTTTTGCGGTTGGACTCACCGTTCCTATCCCCACATTTCCACCGCTTGGCTGGAGAGATAATCCAGGGTATGCAGCCAAAGGCGACCCTGTCTGTAAAATCATCGCCTGTGTTCCACCTTCTACGCCGCTGGACTTAAAGTCCAATCGTGGCGTTCTTCCTGCAGAGGTGGTCTGAAAGGTTCCTATTGTACGGGAATCTCCGGCCGTCGTTTCATCTACAACAAGCCTCGTCGCTGGCGCCGTCGTTCCAATTCCGACATTTCCCCCACTTCCGAATACGACCCGATTTGCACCATTCCAGAAACGGAGCTCTTCACTCGTTTCATCATGGTAGATTCCCCAGAGAGGTTTGGTTCCGGATTGTATATCGAACTCCGCATTGGTTCCGGTGGTGGTTTTGAGGTGGAGAAGTCTATTTGGGGAAGGGGTTCCGATTCCGACATTACCGGCAGTATCCACTGCTATCCGGTTTGCGCCGGCAGTGTCATCACCGAGATAGAAATTACCAGTAGAAGCAGAGTTTAATGTCCATTTATGCCCTGTTGATGGTGTTAAATTAGAAATGGATAGTTTTAATGAAGCACCGCTTCCTCCAGCAATAGATACCATCTCTCACGGATTCGTCGTCCCTATTCCGACATTCCCTGTTGCATCTAATCGCATTTTCTCCGTGTTGTTGGTATAAAATACTATCGGTGCGTTATTAGCCTGTACTAAATATGCCGCGGTGGGAGAATATCCTACAGCAAAATATTGGCTTGATGGATTTGTTCCGGAAGCACGATAATAGGTTGCAGCACCTCCATTCGATTGGATATCCAAGGCACGTCCAAAATTTGCAGTATCTGTCGGATTCGCCGTTCCGATGCCCACATTCCCCCCCGTATAGTACGCAGTCGTTCCAGAACTTGTCCATTGGCTGGATATAACACCCCCGATTCGGCTATCCAGGTCATTTACGTTCCCTACGAGATTATTCCAGATAGTCGCCGTAAACTGTGTTCCGGTTGTGGCATCGCCCGTCATCGGTACCCAAGTGGCCGATACGATCAAGTACCCCGTAACGAGGAGAGCGGAAGTGATAAGAGTGAGACGGGAATAGAGATTTTTCATAGAGGAAGATATAAAGGAATATATGTAGTATGCTTCAATTTAAAAATAATTCAAATTTTTTAATAAACGGAACACCCGCTTCCGAAAAGCATTCCGAAAAAACATCCGTTGTTGAAGGGAAGAGGAGCGGTATTTTCTCGTACTACTTCAAACTGTTTGTACCGGTAGTCGTTGTCCCGGTCGATGATGATGTCCGTTCCGAGGTATTTTATGATTCCATTGCCCGAGTCATCGAGTGGCACAAAGTATATCCCTGACCCATTTTCATTTTCCATTATGATTTTGTACTTCAGAAAATCCACTCAGGTATTGGTGAGGTTTCCGGAAAAAGAGAGAAACAACGCATAGTCTTTATGCTTCAGATCAAATACTCTTGCTCCGGTTTTCGACCCACTGAGGCTCAAGTCCGGCATGAGCCAGCCGATTCCTCCCGTGGAAAATGAGGCGGTGGCTCCGGTGAGTCTCCGGAGTTCTTTGATGCTCTCGAAGCGAGCCGTATCGAACTCCAGTATCTTGATGCTGTAGGGGTTGTCGATATCGAGTCGGAGGTACCCTGTTTGGGTAGTGCTTGCCATAACCGCATTCGATGCAATATTGAGGATATTCGCTGCGATATACTTACGAATCGGCGTATTCATAGTAAAGCTATTGTACCATCAGGTATTCTTTTTAACATATCCATAGAGAGTTCTCCTCGCTAGATCATCATCGTCCGAGAGTGCGTCCGGGTAGAGTATGACCCCGGTGGAGGATGCCTGAAAATTATCGGAATTACGATCGAGATCGAGTCCGGAGAATGCTCCCGTCGCGGTAAAGGAAATAAAGGTTCCCGACCCATCGGAGAAAGTCCCAGTGCGTTCTCCGATGCCATCCACTGGCTGGAGTGAAAGGGTCGATCAGAGGTAACTCCCTATTGAGAAAATAGTTCCTCCTGAATTATAGGAGAGAAGGAGATTTCCTTGGGTAGTCGATCCGGAACAGACGAAAGCGGTATCGCTATAAAACGGAGCCGTCGTTATGTTTTCGAACGTTCCACCATCGAGCGTTCCACTCATCGTCACGGAATTCGGACATCGTACCGTATCGGTAAGTCCACTCCCGTTCGTATTGAGAAATATATCGTACCCCATCGCGAGATCTGCTTTTTCCGTCAGATTCGAATGGAGCTTTGTGTCATAGTTTTGTAAATCGAGATTTTGAGTGAGCGTATCCATCTTTATGGTGATGATATACCCGATGATGACTGCAAAGAAGCTGATCATCATGGCGTACAAAAACACACTTCACCTGTGAGTTATGGAATCTTTGTAAAATGCGAACTTCATGTTCAAATCTTGCGTTCCTCACTCATCGTACTCCCTAGTACGACTCGTTTTGGT
>DNKW01000080.1:24440-46579 GCA_003488655.1 Candidatus Altimarinota bacterium
CGATTTTCACACGAATTTCATCATTTTTCAGAAGATTCTACAATTTGCAATTATTTTACAGAAAACTCTCATCATAATTTAGAAATCAAGGGTAAATGAAAAACTCATAACATTTGGGATGGAGATTCCTCGTGACTGTCCCTTGAGAGCTTCATAAAAAGGGGTTTCTATGTCGAAAGTATATTCAAGAAGAGTCCCGGAATTGTAGGGGGTGATGAAAAAATCCTTTACGATAAGTTCCTCGAAGAGTCATTCATCTGTAAATTCTATACTATAGATGCTTCCAGTATCTGAAAGCAGGGAACTGATCTGTCAAGCGGTGAGCTTTCGATAGGCTATCACCTTTTTGCCATACGTATTTTTGCTCGAAACGGGATCGAGCTTGGAGAGATTTCCCTTTTTTTCTTCGACGACTCATATAAGTACTCACGATGCTTTGTCTGGGCGCACAAGGAGTCATACGTTGTATGTCCCTGTTCCTTCTACGACAACACTCCCGCTTGCATAGAGCTTCCCGAAATTATTCATCACTCCGATAAAATCTGTGAGACTCGTGTAGACACGGGTAGACTGTTTGGATAGGAGAATATCATTCTGGAGCTTTATAAGAAAACCAATAATCCCGCCCATAATCATTACGGAAATAGTCATGGCTACAATTATTTCAATAAGGGTAAAACCTTTGACTCATTTCATAAAGCGTTTTTTCATTTTTCTTTCAGGTGATTTTGGATATAATAAACAATATCGCATTACCAGATAAGTATATCTATTATGTATAATTTTTCAAACTCAAAAAAAGGGGAGACGCTTATCTCTATCATAGTATGAGTGGTTATCCTCGCCATAGCCATAGGGGGAGTTGCCGTAATCCTCTTCCAGAACAGCGCCATAGAGGAGGATTATGACAAAAACAATACCGTAGCCATACTCCAATCTAACGCAGAAAATATCGTGAGAAAAATGGACACGAGTAACCTTGCCGAGAAAGATATATTCTTTCTCTCCAAAGATCCCGGAACAAAAATGTTCCAAGTGTTCACCGGAACTATGAACGAATGATACAAATATATTAACAAAAATGGCGACCAGATAATCAATACCGGATCTTACGCAGGAACCATATATGCTCGTATATTCTCGGTGGAGCGCTGAGATAATTCGTTTGGGAAGCCGAGACAAGTAATCAAGGGGGGAATCAAGGAGCTCATACGAAAATAGGGAAAATGCCACAAAAAACTCCGTTTATAAACGGAGTTTTTTGTTTTCAGATTTGATTATTTTACTTCCTTTGAAGCTTCGGGGGCTTTCTGGAGACACTCAACATTTATGAGGTCTGCCTTTTTGTCTCCGGCATATACGTTGAATGGTTTACATTCTTTGTTTGTTGCCTGCTCGATGAGTTTATTTACCGTGTCATTCTGTCCGGCGATATAAGCATTCTGCATGACATTCATCTTGAAGTTCTCATACATATTCCAAGAGATATACAGGAATGAGAATACTACCCAGAGTGTTAAAAGTGTCGCTTTCCAATTAATTTTAGAGAAATTCATAAAAAGAGAAATGAATAATAAAGAGGTACTTCTTGATTATAGAGAGATTTATCAGAATGCAAGTTTTTATTTGCACATCTTATGTATCTGAATGATTAAGGTAGATGCGGAAATTTTAATATAACTAATTTTGATGATTGTTTATTTCTGAAATTATGAAATCATTTTGTTCATCGAAAAATCAAAAAACTCGAAACTGTTTATTTATACGAAAAGAGTAAATTCAAGACTTTTTCGGCTCTCTTTCTTTAAAATCAAGTCATCATACTTCAGAGGATAAGAGCTTCTTTTTGGATTTTTTATACTGTTTGAGGAGATTTCTTTTTTCTAAAAAATCAATTATTTTAGGATTTTCAAAAACATTTCTTGGTAATTTCATATTTTAGACATTACAAAGTAGGTGTTTTGGTATTTTTTTTGTCTCCTCTATTTGCTTTAAAAGCTCAGAAGTGATTTCAGAGTTACTTAATTCTCTAAAATCTATATCAAAATCTTCTTCAAAAGAGAGGTTATAGGAAAAATCTATTTTACTCCCGTAATTTCTTGCCACCCTTTCAGGGACATTTTCAATTATTATAGTTGCCATATATTTGAAAAGTTACATTATATACACTTTTATTATACCGAAGTTGCCAGAAATTCAAAAAAGAATTTATTTGCACATCGCTGCGTTCGGATGGTCGAGGCAGACGAGAGCTTTTATTTCTTGATTTTCCTGCTTGAGTTTATTATTGTCTTTTTTCAGCTCTTGAATTTCCGAATCTTTTTGAGATTTGAGTTCTTTCATGGCATTGACCAGATATGGAATAATGAATTCAGTTTTTAATCCGAGCATTCCTGTTTTCGAATCTGTTATGGAAACAGCTTCTGGAATTACTTGTTGAACATCCTGAGCAATGAAACCAAGGTTATTTTTCGTTCCAGAGATATAATCGTAAGCTGCAGGCTTTAATTGTAGCACCTTCTCCAATCCACTGTTGAAATATACAATATTCTCTTTAAGTCGACGATCAGAACCATATGTCCAGGCACTCTGATTGATATAGCCAGGACCTACGAAATAACCTGCCCAAGTCGTCCCATAAGACAATAGTCCATATTGTTGTGTATTCGCCGGATTTGCGACAATAGTCCAATCCGCCGCCGGTCCAACTACTGTTAGTTTATATCAGGGACTCGTCGTCCCGATTCCGACATTTCCTCCCCATTGGTTTAAGAGTAGATGCCCAGCATTTGGATACGTTCCAATACTCAATGAATTATCAGAATTACTTACAAATCCAACATATCCCAATAATCCGGTGTTACCAACCCCATTTTCATCACCACTCCAAAAAGACATGTACGCATCAGCATTATTTCCAAGATTATCATCTTTTATCATTAATTGTCCACGCCATGGAGTATTCTGTCATGATACAGTAAGTAGCGCACTCGGACTCGTCGTCCCAATCCCGACATTCCCACCACTTGGTTGCAATGCTAAATTAAAAGAAGAACCGTCATTGGTTTGATGACGATGCTGTATCCAGGCGGTATAAGGACTTCCCGCCATACCTCCCATCACTAACTCAGTACCCGATCCTGGGGCGAGAGCAAACATAGCCGCCGCTCCATGTGTCAAAGAAGGATTAGAAGTACCCGCATTAATGACGTGTAATTTCGATGTCGGACTCGACGTCCCGATACCGATGTTACCAGTATTTTTAATAACCATTCTATCACCATAGCCACCACTGTATGTTCTAAAATAAATTCCATCAGTCCCCGCACTATCCAATCAGATTTGTAATTTCCCCGCACTGTATGAAAACGCCGCAGCCGAACCCTGAGCAGTGTCACCAATTCCAAAAGTTCCATCTTGAAGCGTCAACTTATATACTGGATTCGTCGTCCCGATTCCGACATTGCCGTTATTCAGTACAGCAAACCTATAGACGCCACTCGAAACTGCCCCAAGAATAAACCCGGTACCGGACGTGCTGGTATTATTAACAACTAGTCCATAAGCGTTGGCATTGCTATTTACAATCCTTGTAGCCCAATCAGCGCGATTCTCAGATATCTCTAATTTATATCCTGGACTCGCCGTCCCGATTCCGACATTCCCCCCCAGAGGTTGTATCGATAAGGGATAACTATTTCCATCATTAAAAACTCGTTTTACTTGCATCCACATAGCATAAGGTGAGGTTGGATATCCTCCTATCTGAAGTTGTGGTGTCGTGAATGTACTAAAAGTAGCTAAACCATTATCGGCGGTAAGACTTGGGGCGATTCCGACTCCATTCTGTAAAACATGGAGGGCTGTTGTAGGTATTGTCGTCCCAATACCCACATTCCCTCCGCTTCCGAATACGACTCGGTTGCTTCCGTTCCAGAAACGAAGTTCTTCGGTACCTTCATCGTGGTAGATTCCCCAGAGAGGTTTGGTTCCGGATTGTATGTCGAATTCCGCATTGGTTCCGGTAGTGGTTTTGAGGTGGAGAAGTTTATTGGGAGAAGTGGTTCCGATTCCGACGTTACCATCCTGGCGTATGAACATACGAGTATTATTTCCGTTTGTTTTCAGACTTATTCCTCCTCCGCCAACAGTTTGATCTCCTCATGTTACTTGTATCTGAATATTACCCGATGTTCCTCATGGAAGAATCGAATCAAATCAAAGTGCTCCATATTTTGTGAGATAACGTGTAGAAAAAATTGATGGATGAGTTTTCTCGATGGACATAAAGGATTCAGTTCATCCTCCAGTCATATCGGAAAATATATGGAGTTTTTCTGTTGGATTCGTCGTCCCGATTCCCACATTCCCCGTTCCGCTATAATATGCCTCTGATCCGGACTGCGTCCATGCAGATATTCCGGAGTAGTCGAGATACTGGGGTTTGATCTTCCCATTCTTCACCCCATCTCCGGTTCCCCAAAAGAGCTCCGCAAGGAGAGATCCGATACTCCCTTTGGGATTGGAAACCCCCGTTGGGAGAGCGGGATCGGTCGCTTGGATGCTATTCACTGCCTGCTGGAGCGTGAAAGCTGCCGTAACGGATGATATCGGAAGAACCATTACAGCGAGGAGGGCTGAAACGATGAGTTTTTTTGGTGTGTTCATGGGATGTGATTATTTTATGATATAAAATATGACTTCTTGTCCTTGTTTTTTCGCCAGTCCCTTTCCTTGTATATCGGTGGGATTGTTCGGGAGATTTATGAGTATCAAGCTCGTATTATTTACGAAAAATGGATCATTTCCAGAGGTGAGTGATGGATTGTTTTGAGAGAGAGTCACTACCTCGAAACTCATTCCTTCGAAGCTCTGGAATCCGAGATGTTCGCTATATGCCCATCCGTGGAGTTTTTTATCGGACTCGCAGTAGTAGACGAAGTTATTCACATCAGAGTCGAATTTGATATACCCGGCAGTATCGCTCCGAGCATATCCTCCGAATTTGTACCCATAGCCCGTTCCACACTTATCGGTGGAAGAGACGATATGGACATTCTGAGTCGTATCGGTCGTATTCCAGTCGAGTGTAAAGAATCCAAATTGCGTATCGTAGTAATATCCTCGGAGGGAGTTTCCTATCGTGTCACTGTCATTATCCTTGTTCCAGTACGAGGTCGTTCCGCTGGAAGCTCCACCGGTAGAGAACCAGATTTGATTGTTATTGGAGCCGGAAGAAGTGGCTCACTGAGGAGAGAAGTTCGTACTGACGACATCGAGCGCAAATGTGATGAATATCCCTCCAAAAAAGAATACTCAGATGCTGAGAAATATTTTGTGAGTATATCAAGAGCTTCACTTCATAAAAGTTATTTTTTTATGAATAATGCTGTCATTGTATCGCATTCCTCCCGCGGGTCAAATTTTATATTGATAAAATACGCTTCTCGAATATACTTATGGATATATTCTAGTTAATCAAACCCCCGATTATGAGAAATACCCGTGCATTTACTCTCGTGGAATTGATAGTGGTGATGGCTATAATTTCCATACTTTCCCTCATAGGATATATATCATACTCCGAGAATATTATCGATGCTCGCGACTCGCAAAGGATTAATGATCTCGAGAAACTTCAGATTGATCTGAAGAGCCACAAGCAGAAAGAAGGAGCATATCCACTTCCCATCAGTCCGGTAGATATCACAAACTCTGGAACGGTTATATATCAGGGGACTATGACGAGTGCTATCATATCGAACGTTCTCTCGAATATTCCAAAAGATTCGCGAAGTGGGAATTGGTACTGGTATAGCGTTACCAATAATCGACAAGTATTTCAGATAGCTCTCACACTCGAGAATGGTGATTCTCCGAAAGCCGTCGTGAAAGGGGATTACAAAAGTATCGCGAAGAATCTCTTCCCAACTCTCCTTCTCGCTGTAACGGCGAATACCGACGTAAATGCAAGCTCCGGTAAATTTATATTGAACGGAGGGAGTTATAATCTCCCGTATGATATGAGGGGAAATCTCGTATCGTACACCGGCGCATTAACCCTCACTGAGATGATGAATTCGGATTCCTGAGTGACAGTAGAAACAGGAGGAAGTTATCTCTCCTGTCTTGAAGCGTATGAAGCGGGGCGAAGCATGGGTTCCGGAACGTATCAGATAGTGAATGACAGCGGAGCTCTTGTTGATACGGCCTGTTCTATGGATTATTAATTTTCATTATTATGAGACTCAATCTTTCGGCGATTAAAAAGATGAATATTGTAAGAGATAATTCTCTTGTTCCCATTCTTCAAAAACTTTCACTATTTGAGGGTGTAGACCCTCTTTTGATAGACTCTTTGGTTTCAGAATGCCCTACGCAAAGTTTTGATAGAGGCGATACGGTTCTTTCGGAATGAGATGAATCCAACAGTAAAGCATATGTCATAGTTTCCGGAGAGGTCGATGTTTTTATTGGATGAGAAAAAATATCGAGTCTTGGAGAGGGAACTATATTTGGCGAATACGCCCTTATTTGCAGCGACAAACGCAGCGCCACCGTTCGAGTCGCTTCTTCATTGCGATGTATTGTATTTTGCGAATCGGATATTATGAGGATTTCTGACGAAACGAATAAATTGAGCGATACGCTTACGCAGAGAATTACCGAGAATACCGAAGCACACAGGGGAATATTTGAAGAATAATAAAAAAACTTCAATGGATGTCCATTGAAGTTTTTTTTAAACCTCTTTTAATACATCCCCATTCCACCCATACCTCCCATCCCACTTCCGTGGTCGTGGGAAATTTCTTCTTTTTTCGGAGCAGGAGCGATGAGTGCCTCGGTCGTGAGGAACATTCAGGCGATGGAAATAGCATTTTCGAGAGCTGCTCGAGCAACTTTCTTTGGGTCGATAATACCAGCCTTGATCATATCCACGAAAACATCGGTTGCCGCGTCATATCCGTAATTGACATCACTACTTTTACGAATCGCATCGACGATGATGGCTCCTTCTTTCCCAGCATTCTCGGCAATCTGCTTTACCGGGTAGGAGAGTGCACGAGCCACGATATGAGCTCCGACTTCCTGATCCTTATTCGCAAGTTTCATGTTTTCCAAAACAAGCGATGCCTTGAGGAGTGCGACTCCTCCTCCGGCGACGATTCCTTCGTCGACCGCTGCCTTGGTCGCATTGAGCGCATCCTCGATACGGAGTTTCTTTTCTTTCATCTCGACTTCCGATGCCGCTCCGACCTTGATGACGGCAATCCCTCCCGCAAGTTTCGCGAGGCGTTCGGCGAGTTTCTCTCGGTCGTATTCGGATTTGGTATTCTCGATCTGTCCTCGAATTTCGTTCACACGAGCGGTGATGCGGGATTTGTCTCCTCCACCTCCGATAATGGTCGTATTATCTTTCTTGGCAATCACGGTTTTTGCATGTCCGAGGTGATCCATGGAAGCATGTTCGAGTTTGAATCCGAGCTCGTCGGTGATGACAGTCGCTCCTGTGAGCACTGCCAAATCTTTGAGCATCTCTTTCTTGCGATCTCCGAATCCCGGAGCCTTGATGGCGAGGACATTAAAAGCTCCTTTGAGTTTGTTCAAAATAATACCCGCGAGTGCATCACCCTCCACATCCTCGGCGATGATGACGAGGTCTCGTTTCCCGCTTCCCGCAAGCTGTTCGAACACGGGAATCAAATCTTTCAGAGAAGTGATTTTTTTGTCAGTTACGAGGATGTAGGTATCAGTCATACGGGATTCCATCTTCTCCGCGTCGCTTACCATATAGGGAGAAACATATCCGGTATCGAACTTCATCCCTTCGGTGAGTTCCACTTCGAGTCAGAAAGTCTGCCCTTCCTCGACCGTGATGACTCCGTCGTTTCCGACCTTCGACATCGCCATGGAGATAATCTCCCCGACTTCGCTGTCCTGTGCGGAGATAGTGGCAATCTGCGTGATTTCTTCACTCGTCGAAATTTTCTTGGAATTCTTCGCAAGCTCTTTTTCTACGAGGTCTCCTGCCATCTTCATCCCGTTCTTGAGCTCGATGGCATTGATCCCGGAACGGATCTCGCGGAGCCCCTCCTTGACCATGGCGTAGGTGAGGAGTGTCGCGGTCGTCGTTCCATCTCCGGCAGCATCATTCGTCTTACTCGCCGCTTCCTTGATGAGTTCCGCACCCATATTCTCGATCGGGTCCTCGAGTTCGATTTCTCTGGCGATAGTCACCCCGTCATTGGTCACCTGAGGTGCCCCGTAGGATTTCGCGAATATGACATTTCGTCCTTTGGGACCGATCGTGGCAGTCACGGTCTTTGCGACCTTCTCCATCCCGGAGAACATCTGGAGACGGGCTTCGTCTCCGAAAAGAATTGTTTTTGACATAGTGTGAATGAGTTAGGAGTTAGAAATTATTTGACTTATATTAAAATTTTTGTATAAATTTACTATTTACTGTATTCATTACTCATAAATTATGAAAAGCAATACTCTGTTTAGAGATGCAAGAAATATTACTATGCGAACAGAAGATATTTTGCTTACAGAAGTTTCGGTTGTGATATGCTGAAATCAGAAAAAAGTTGCTTGGATTATTCGAAAAGATATAGTAGTTTCTGATGAGAATAGCATTGATCTTCCTTTTGATGCAATCTGTGAAAACTGCGAATCGAGAGACTTTACAGCTTGGTGTGAGCAGTGTTGTGTAAATCCTGTTGTAAGTTGATGTCCGATTGAGGTTATTAATAGTGATTGACCAAATATATGTCCCGAGTGGAAAAGATGAAATTTAGACTACTTTCGCTAAAATATACTCGTACCCGACGATCTTGTATTTCAGTTTGTCGACCTCGACTTCATCCCCGGAGTATTGTCCGGATATGACCTGGTCTCCGACTTTGAGATCGATCGTCATCATATTCCCATCCTTGTCCTTCTTTCCTGGACCGATAGCCACGACCTCATAGATATGGGGTCGTTCTTTATTGGCGTTTTCCGGAAGGTAGATACCGCTCTTGGTAACCGTCTCGGCTTCCACTCCTCGCAGGAGTACGCGATCGGATAACGGTTGTATGTGCATAGAGATTGATAAATTTAATAATAAAATGGAAGATCCTGAAACGAGTTCAGGATGACTATCCTTTTAGGAATTAGCAGGTGCATTATATGTGTGCTAAAAGGGAAGTCAAATTTTTGTTTTGAAAATTTATTTGATAAAAAGATATTTTTTCTCATAATGAGGGGTAATCTTATTCATAAGCTTCCTCATATGAATATATTAAATACTCAAAACTCAGAAAACATGCTTACACCGGCACAATTTCTTGAATGATTTCTTTCGCCAAAAACGATAGAGGGACGTTATATTACCAAAGAATTGAATGAAGAGATGATAAAACAGACATTGAATCTTAAAATATTTTTTACGGAGGATGATACAAGACGTCTTTTTGAATGTGTGGATCCGAAGGATTGCCTGTATATTATTGCTGGAATTATCCACCGCATTCAGTGAGAACAGTCACTGGCATATAGTAGAAAGAATGGGGTTTCTCAGATAATAGAGGAAGTATTATCGGGAAAGTAGAATCCTATTTTCTCTGCCATTCTCTCGGAAAAGTATTGGTGAAGCGATTATTTTTAGGATTCGCTGATTCGATTCCGAGATTTAATCCATCATACCGGAGGACGAAGTATCATTCTCCGAGATTCTCTCCGATTTCTTTCCCACGAAGATAATCGTCCAGCTCCTGTTCGCTCCGTATCTCGTATATCGGAGTTTTTTTGAGCTCGAAATCGCGTCCGATGCGGTTGTCGGGAGTAAATACCCCTTCCTCGATGCGTCCGAGCTTTTGTCCGAGACGAATAGGAAATACTGTTTGTAACAGTGCTTTTGCGGCACTGTTTTTCTGTATGGCGAGAATATCTCTCTTGAATTCGAAGAGAGAATGATTTGATACATCGAGACCGACCGTTTCGGTAAATTTTGACAGAAGTCTTTCATGGTCTTTTGTGAGAGGAATGACCTCTTCATTGGTTTTGATAGCACGCGGTTTTTTATCTTCCATTTTTTCTATTGTTGTATTCTTCCGGATTTTGCACACGAAAAACCCTCCAGAACCTTCATCCTGTGGCCAGAAACGTTTCTCGAAAAGCACTTCGAAACTTTCCGGATATCGATTGAGGATTTCGTTCACGACCCCTTCGTTCTCTATCTTGTTGAGCGTACAGGTCGAATAGAGTATTTCTCCTCCAGTTTTCAGAGCCCGGAAAGCAGCATCGAGGAGCTTGGTCTGGAGTCGTGCGATGGTGTGGATATTCTTGAGATTCCAGTACTTTACGGTCTGGGATTCTTTGAATCCTATCCCTTCACCCGAGCATGGCGCATCGAGGAGGATGCGATCGAAAGTTTCCGGCAGGTTGCTGTAGAACCCTCCGTCATAATTGGTAATCATAATCCGGTCGTTCCCGAGTCGTTCGGTATTCGACACGAGTTGCGCCATACGGTCTCGAGTCGGTTCGTTGGCGACGATGATGGAAGTGGGGAAATGTTCGGCTAACTGAGTGGTTTTTCCTCCCGGACTTGCTGCCATATCCAAAATCAAATAAGGAAGTGTATTGTCTTGGACATCTCACCGAAGAGATTCGTGCGAAAAATGAGTACCGGAGTGAGCTGTACGAGGTGGTACAGTGAACGAGGAAACGGAATTTTGAACGCGAAAATCGAGATTTTCAGATGTCCTTTCGGCGAGATAATGTACGCTCATACTCGCCGAAAGCTCCTGTATATAGAAATATCCGAGAAGGTGTTCGAGCGTGTGTCCGAGCGGTATCTTGATTTCGGTTCGGTCGATCCGGAAAACGGTCGGATTGTTGGTCGGGGTCAGGGTCCAGTTATTCCGCATTGCTCGCGCTTTAAAATCCTCGACACTTATCCGGGTAGTATTGACTCGGATAGTCTTTGGAAGGGGTTTAGTGAGAGATTCAAGGAATTTCTCCAGTTCCTCGGGCTTGTCTGCGAAGAAATTCTCCCGAAAGTATTCCACGAAGCGCTCGTTGATTTCGGATTTGTGTTTTTTCATTTTTAGGAATTTTAGAGACTTTTGACTTTAGAGACTTTCTTACTATACTCACATCCATCCTATTTTGCAACCTTTTTTTTATGGAACATTTTTACGCTCAATTTCTCGATCTCTTTACGGCAAATGGAGCAATAGTCCTTTTGAACATTATCCTCATCGATATCGTGATGAGCGGGGATAACGCTATCCTTATCGGGATGGCAACGCGAAAACTTCAAGGGGCGGAACGGAAAAAGGCTATTTTCTTCGGAATCGCTCTCGCGACCGTCTTTCGTATCATTCTCGCTTTTTTTGCCGTTTTTCTCCTCTCATTGGTCGGGGTAAAGTTCGCGGGCGGACTCCTCCTCCTTTATGTCGTCTGGAAATTCTATCGGGAACTTCGCATGCCTGACCACGAAGAACATCATATCGACGCGAAAAAAGCGGGGCTTATAGCAGCTATTTGGACTATTATCATAGCCGACTTTTCCATGAGTCTCGATAATGTTCTCGCGGTTGCCGGGGCGGCCCATGAAAATATCGCGGCCCTTGGAATCGGGCTAGTATTCTCTATAGCCCTTATGGCATTCGCCTCGAACCTCATCGCCAAATATTTGGACAAATATCCCGGGATTCAGTGGGTGGGGCTTTTCGTCATCCTCTTTGTGGCGATGGAGATGATCCTTTCCGGAACCCATGAACTTGATACGAAGTTCCTGCACTATAATATTCTCCCGTTCGTTCTCTTCATCCTCGGCGGGCTTTTTGTGGTTCTTCATGCGAAGTATATCCGTCCCGCAGACGAACGCAAGCTCGCACTCTATCTTCAGAATCACACACTTTCGATTCTATCAGTTAGTATTGCTCTGTTATTTGTTGTGCTCTTCTTCGGGGATAGTATCGCAGTGTATATCCGGTCTCATGCTTCGGTATTCTACAGTATTCTCTTCATCTTGTTTTTCAGTCTGTTGGAAGTAGTATCTCTTGTGAGGATGCGGCAAAGAAAATAAGAAAGTGTATTTTTTCGTCCATACAAAGCAGTGGTATATTGACTCTTGCCGAGCTGCATGTTCCGAAAAATCTACACTTCCTTATTTTCAAGATATTCAAAAACCATCCGCTACGCGGATGGTTTTTTTGCTTCGTCGGACTTCTTTTTCTTCTCTTCTTTCATCTTCTCTTTATACGCTTCCTGATCTTTCTTGAACTTCTTCTCTTCCTCGATGATCTTCGTCATATAATCGTTGATTTTCTTTTCTACGAACTCGACCGGCTTCGAGTATTTCTCACGGCTTACTTTCACGATGACATCTCTCTTCTGTTCGGGATTCGGAACTCGGAGTTTGATCGGTCAGAAGGTGGTGGCGGAGAATACCTTGGAAGGCATCCCGTTTATGAGGAGCTTTGTGTAGATGTCATACTTTCCGAGATTCACGAGGTCATTGGTGGAAACCACTTCCTCGTCCATAAGTCCGGAGAGTACCGCCGCATCGGTGAACCCGACTTGGAAGCTCGCAATCGTTCCGACGTTTCCAAATACCGCTCCGCGCACCGTGTCGGGCATCTGTTCGATGAATTGGTTCGCCATTACGAGATTGAGCTTGTATTTTCGGGCTTCCGAGAGGATCGTCGCAAACGAATCGGTTGCGAAGTTCTGGAACTCGTCGACATAGAGATAGAAGTCTTCACGCTCGTCTTCTGGTATATCTGCACGTCCCATCGCCTCGATCTGGAATTTCGTCACCATCATGGCTCCGAGCAGAGCACTCGAATCCTCCCCGATCTTTCCTTTCGAAAGATTTACGATAAATATCTTCTTATTGTCCATAATCCATCGGAGGGAGAACGGATTCTTTGGTTGTCCGAGAATATTACGAAGGAGCGTGGATGAGAGGAATTGTCCGACCTTGTTGAGGATGGGGCTCACCGCCTCGACCATCTGTTTCGGCTCCATCGCTTCAAATTCGCTCGTCCAGAACTTCTCCATCATCGGATCCTGAATCTTGGCGATAATCTTTCGGCGAAATGAAGTCTGGGTGAGCATCATAGGGATGCTCATAAGAGTCGAATCTGGAACCTGAAGGAGGGTTATAATCGTATTTCGGAGGATGTACTCGAGACGTGGTCCCCAGCTCTCGGCAAACATCTTCTTGAAGATAGAGAGGAGTCCAGAAGCCACGATAGGTTGAAGTTCTTTCGGAACCGATTCGAGCATATTGAATGCGATTGGATTTTTGTAATCCGAAGGATCAAAGACGATGACATCATTGGTTCGAGATTTCGGGATATTGGAGAGAATCGTATCGGCGAGGTCTCCGTGCGGATCGATAACCGCCACTCCACGACCCTTCAATATATCATCATAGATCATATTTTCAAGAAGGGTCGATTTACCCATACCGGTTTTCCCGATGATGTAGACATGTCGTCTGCGGTCGGTAGGGAGGAGTCCGAACTCCGTGCGACCTCCGCGGAAATTCGTAATCCCGATCGGAGTGACATCTTTCGTATTGGTGACAAGCGGGAGATTTTGTGGCGGTTCGAGCATCTTGGTCGTAACCCAGTTGATTCCAGGAGTTTGCACATAGATAGTCGGAAGATGCACAAGTCCGGCAAGTTCTGCAGAATTGAGTATGATGTTGTTTTCTCCCGAGCGGCGGGCAAGTTCTCCGGAAGCATCTTCCCGTACCTCTCCCGCGAGCCTGAATCCGTTTCCTCCAGAGATGGAGAATATATTGAGCGATGAAACTGCTTCTTTGATAGTGACTTTCGCAGTTACAGCATCGGTTCCGAAACATCCGATATTTATTCCGACCGAGTAACCGAAACCGGCAAGTTTTCGCTCTATTGGATCATTTTTATCTTTTATCTCGGCCTCCTCCGTATGTCCATGGGGATGAACAATCAGAAGTACGAGCTTAATGACTCCCATAATGGGGGAAAGTCCTATTTTCCAAGCTACGGAATACTTGGAAAGATAGGCTTTTTTGAGCCATTTCGGCGAATGAGAGATAATGATAGCGATTTTTTTCGGATCTTTCCAAGCCGTGTCGTGGAGAGGAGAGAACCGCACTTGAACAAGCTTTATGTCATTTTTCCCACCTTTTTGAAGGGCGCTGGTGATGGAGGAAAAGGGATCCACGCTCTCTTTTTCCGATTTTTCCTTGAAATCGGTATAGATTTTTATGGGAGAAATATAGGATTTGAGAAGCCCGAGTTTTCCGATATATCCGGCACTCTTCGGGATATAGTCCTCTACTTTCCGTATCTCTATGTTGGGATAGTGGGCATAGATTTGATTTTCGAGAAACTCCGTATAGGCACTATCTACCACGAAAAAGAACCGAATGGTTCCGCCGATATTCGCCATTTCGAAACTGAACTCCGGCGCCGAGTAGGTTTTGTTCCAAAATGTCTTGTGCTCCTCGATGGTGTTATGAAAGATGTTTAGAATCTGCTCCGCCATAAAAACCCCTTTTTCATTGAGGCGATCGACTGACACTTCGAGGATAGCTTTGGTTTGATTCAATTTTTTACAAAAGGTAATTTGTATTACAAAATGGGATTTTTCATTTCTCCACTTTGGTCGGGATGACATACATAGGTGATTCTATTCGAAAACTTCATTCGTGCAAGCGAAAAGTTTGTTTGTTTATATCTCATTGCTTTTTTTCGACAGCAAAAAGTAAAATTACTGCTGTTTATAGCCCAGCGCTTTTCTTTCCGCAAGTGTTTGATTATTTTCAATCATGGATCCGAGAAGGGGGGCGATATTGTTCATCATACGGACATCGGTGTCATCAAAATGCCCCTTGTTCTTTTTTCCGAGTATGAAATACCCTTTGAGAGTTTCCCGTGTTTTCAGGGGAAGGAGATAAAGAGTATCGTTTTCATCGGTTCCAAGGATATCTCCCGTGCTCGGTATCTCTCCGGTTGATTCATCTCCCCGTATCTTCCCTGTAGCTTTTTGGTTGATGGGCCAGACAGAAGGGAAACGGGAATTATATTTGTGGATAAAGAGACCCTTAACGGCCGGATGTTGTTCTATCGAGATGATGTAATCGACATCGATGGTTTTTGAGATATGATTGATGATATCTTTAAACCCCTGTTCTCCGAGCTTGGAGAGTTCATCTATTTTTGTGTTCATCTCATAGAGAGAGGCAAGTTCTTTTCCAGAGTCAAGAAGTCGATTATTACTGACTTCTATGATATGTTTGTACAGAGCAAGAATCTTTTCAGGACTCTGTGATTCCAGGTAGGCGATATCTTCCTTCGTGAGGATTATCACACTCGCTCCTTCCCCGATCGCCACTGCCTCGACATCTTTTTGATTCCGGTCAAATATCACCCCCTCGCCTATAAAACTTCCCATATATGCTCGTCCCACTTCTTTTTTCTCTCCTGTTGGTGTGAGACGAAGGATGGAGAGATTTCCGGAAGAGACGATATAGAAATAGGGGTTTTCCCCTGGAGTAAAGAGCACTTCGTTATTCATAAGTATTCGTTTTTTCTTTTTGAAAAAAGCATCAAACTCCTCCAAAAATGCAAGAATGGGATGAATGGTCAGGCTTTGTTTGAGGGTGCTAAGAGAGGTTTGCAGAGTGTTTGTCTCAAGAGCCTTTTTCGTTTCGTGAGAATGTTTAGTCTCTTTTGACATATAAAGGGGATTATAAGGATGTATTTAAAATTTTGCGATGAGGTCTTTGTCTCGAATTCGACCCATATACGTTTCCCGGGTAATCATATTTTTATTATAGAGCATTTCGAGGTATTTATCCATAAGTATCATCCCCTCGGAGCCTCAAAGTTCGATCATGGAATATATCTGGTGGGTAAGCCCTTGGATGATAATACTTCGAACGGCATCGTTGTTCATAAGAATCTCCCGAGCAACGATTCGTCCTCATGAATTTTTCTTTGGGAGAAGCGTTTGGCTGACGACTGCAGAGAGGCTCATGGCAAGTTGCACTCGGATCTGACTCTGTCCGGCACTCGGAAAAGTATCGATAATACGATCTATCGATTGAACGGTATCGTTGGTATGGAGTGTGGAGAGTACCAGATGCCCCGTTTCTGCGAGAGTGAGGGCTGCCTGGATTGTTTCAGGGTCTCGCATTTCTCCTATCATGATAACATCGGGATCTTCACGGAGAGCTGATTTGATGGCGCGAGCAAAGGAATCCGTATGAGTGCCAACCTCTCGTTGGTGAATGAGACACTCTTTTCCTTGAAAGTTAAACTCTATCGGATCTTCGATGGTGATAATATGTTTTTTCATCGTGGTGTTGATATATTCAATCATAGCAGCAAGCGTGGTAGATTTACCACTCCCGGTCGGGCCCGTAACGAGAATCAATCCTTTATCCCGATGAAGGAGTTTGATAATATCTTCGGAAATGGAGAGTTCCTGACAAGTGGGGATAACCGTGGGAATATATCGGATAGCAATCCCGAAACCTTTCGCATTTTCAAAGACATTGACACGAAATTTATGAATCCCATGAGCGTAACTAAAATCTCCCTCATGGCATTTTATAAGAGTATCTGTTCGTTCTTGTCCAATCATCTCTGTGATAATGGCGAGAATATCTTCCTTTTCTGTGATTCCAAAACTTGCAAGAACTTCTATATCCCCCGAATGTTTGCGCACATGGGGAGTCGAACCCGCAGTAAAATGGATATCGGGAATCTGCGTCGCAATCATATCGTCGAGGAGCTGCTTGAATTTTTGGATTATCATAAAGGGTGTGATAAAAGTATTTACGTTCATAATACTATATAGTGTGAAAAAATGCAAAAAAGAGAAGATAAATGTACAATCTCTTGCATTCCCCCAAATTTCTGCTACAATCCTCGCACTTAATCGTCTTTTCCAGGAAAATATGCTTGACAAGAATATTTCCCCATATAATTTAAGCGCCAGCACGCCAGCACGCCAGCACGCCAGCACGCCAGCCATGTAACGTCACTCTCTTTTATCGCATCCACGGGTTAAATCCTCCTTTTTTGGAGGATTTTTTCATGTTCGATTCCGGGCCCTAACTCTCTGAGACCGGTCTCCGAGATAACCAACCACACAAATAATTCGATTCCTCGTGTAAGCCAAAGAAATAGAGACCGGTCTCTCCTAGGATCAGGGCAGACACGGGGGTATACCCCTACAAAATACTATTATTTTTTACTTCTTATTTCTCCCCATTATGAAACCTATAAATAATATCAATAATTGTCATTCCGACCGTAGCGGAGGAATCCCTTTGGATCACATCGTATGAAACGATACGAAAAGAAACGACAAAAATCTCATTTCTTCTTTCTTCTGAAATTTCGGTATCATTAGCGCCAATAAAACGGATACCTCGACTTCGTTGTCACTTCGCTCGGTATGACAAACTTTTGGATTTACATTAGTCGAGCTCATCGTGGTCATCACCATCCTCGTCATCCTCGGAACGATTGCTTTCACGAGTCTCACCGGTTTCTCCGGTAATGCCCGTGACTCCGACAGAGTCGTGACTCTGAGTAATATAGAGAGTGGACTCGATATCCACCAAATTAAATCCGGTTCGTACCCAATCCCCGAAAGTATCACCGGAACCGGAACCATCAACGGGAATATCCTTTCTTCTGTCGGAATTATCGGAGACACTATCTCCCGAATCATCCGCATAAGCCAAATCCCCACAGATCCTCTCTCCAAGACGAACTATGTCTACGGAACCAACTCCTCCCAATCCCAGTACCAGATTGCCACCACTCTGGAGAATGCCATAGCATACAATAATCTCATTCCAACTGTCTACGCCGACACTTCCCTCCAAGCCCGAGTCAACGGAAACTATTCGGGATACATCAAATTCTCTAGCGGAGCAAGCAATGAAGAAACCTGGATAGCCAATATCCCTTCCCTCCTCTTCAACAATACCGGAAGTACCAACCTCCTCTCCACTGGAACTTATTTCGTTGTGAATAAACAACAGAATCTTCCCTACAAGCTCGACGACAAGACCCAATCTCAAAACAAAACTCCCGACGAAATCATCCGAGCTGTCACCAATACCACTACCGTCACTCTCACCTGGGTGAATATATCAAGTGTCACAACCAGTACCGGAGTATCCGCTTTCTTTACCGGAGAACTTCTTGCAAGCTTCGGAGGGAATATCGCTGTCATAGAAACTGCTGTTCTCGGGAAGAGTACGAGTGTCGCTCCTCCGACTCCGACATATACCGATTGTACTTTCAATTCAACCCCTGTTTCACATGCAACAGTGGTTACTGCCTACCTCACAGGCTCCGTTTCCTTCGGAAACACCTGTACGAGCGAACAGAGAACCTGTACCAACGGAACTTTGGGTGGAACCTACACCTTTGCAGCTTGTACCGTAGCAGGAGCCACCGGTTCGTTCACTCTTTCACAAACCTCCGTTACTATCGGAACCAATCCCACTATCTCCAATAACTGTAGCACTGCTCCGACAAGCTATACCAGTTCCGATACCGCTGTTGCTACTGTAGCGGGAACTATCATCACCACTCTCTCCGCCGGTACCACCGATATCACTCCCGTATGAGGAGCTTGTGCTGACAATGGTGCGAAGACCCTCACTGTTACCACTCCGACCTGTACCTCATGGACATACACCGCCTACGCAGCCTGTCAACCGAACAACACCCAGACGAGAACCGTACTTACTTCTTCTCCAGCAAACTGTACCGGAGGTAGTCCCGTGTTGAGCCAAAGTTGCGTATACGATTGGCGCGTGGTCGATGTCAACTGTACGAAACCCGATGTCACCGTCGGATCACAGGTCTGGGCAGGATGCAACTCCACCATCGGATCGACCGCCATCGCGTATGGGCAGACGAGTTGTTATAACTATGCCGGAGGTGCCATGGCCTGTACCGCTCCTCCATGAGGGAAAACCGTCTCCACCATGACCGAAGCTGATTACCTCGCCGGACAATCGAACAATATCTACGGAGCACTTTATCAATGGGATACGATGTCTACAAACACCTGTCTCGGAACCGGTATATCCGCAAATAATACCGCTTGTCCTTGTAAAGCCGGGTACCACCTCCCGACTAACGCCGAATGGGATACGCTTGAAACCACTCTCGGATGTAGCGGAGGTGAGAAACTGACGGGAGACAGTGTAGGATGGGAATGTCTCGTCTCCAATACTGCCGATACGACGAATGGTCTCGGATGGACTTCCACCAATCCAAATAGTCTCAAAAACAAACTTGGGCTCTCCCTTGCTGGCTACTGCTCCAGCGGAGGCTCTTGCTACTATCGTGGCTACTACGCGTTCTACTGGTCGTCGTCCGTCTACGCTCCGAGTCCGACCAATTCTTGGAGACGGAACCTGAATTACTCCAACGCGGCGGTCAATCGCAATAACAATGCGCAGACGAACGACTTCTCCGTTCGTTGCCTGAAGGATTACTTTAAGAAGCCGTTTCTTTTTCAAAAGGGAACGGCTGTCTTTTTATACGCTCAACTCACCCAAAAAACCATGACCCAATATGATAATCTCCCCGTGTACCGAACCACCTACGATTTCCTGATACAGACCTTCGGAGTCGTCAAAGAATTCCCGAAAGAGTACAAATATACGCTTGGAGACAAGATCAAGAATGAAATCATCGAACTCATCACCAACGTGTACCGAGCAAATACTCAAAGAGAAAAGGGGGATATAATCCAACGAGCACGCGAGAATACGGAAATCCTCCGCCTCTATATCCGTCTCACGAAAGACCTTCATATGATTGGACTCGAAAAATTCATCGCTCTCAATCTCTCCATAGAATCGATCTCGAAACAGCTTTCTGCATGGCAGAAATACTCTTACCAACCGAAATAAGACCATGAATCTCACCAAACTTTTCCTCGCCTACTACGACTGCCGTAAAAACAAACGCAAAACCGCGAGTGCCATAAAGTTCGAACTCGATTACGAGTCGAACCTCATACAACTCCACGAGGAGATTATGAACCGCACCTACACCGTCGGGAAAAGCATCGCTTTCATCGTCGACCGCCCCGTCAAGCGTGAGATTTTCGCCGGAGATTTCCGAGACCGCATCGTCCACCACTTCATCGTCAACGAGCTGAATCCGATATTCGAGAACCTTTTCATCCACGATTCGTACAGTTGCCGAGTGGGCAAGGGGACATCCTTCGGGATTGCGAGGATGGAGCATTTTATGCGGGCTTCATCCGATAACTACCGGAGTGAAGCATGGATTTTGAAGCTCGATATCGCAGGTTTTTTCATGTCCATCGATCGAACTGTTCTTTTGGGTATGATCGAAAATATCATCGATACGAAATACTCGTGAGAGGATTCTGAAACACTCAGATTTCTCGTCCGCACCGTCATCTGAAACGATCCGACGAAGAACTGTGTCATCAAATGAAAGCGAACTGATTGGCAGGGGCTCCCGCGGAACAAGAGTCTCTTTTTCGCTCCTCCGTGAGTCGGTCTCCCCATCGGGAACCTCACGAGTCAGATATTCGCGAATCTCTATCTCCACCCACTCGATGAATTTATCAAAAAAACCCTCAAAATCCAGAATTACGGGCGATACGTCGATGATTTCGTCCTCCTCCACCCGAGTCGGGAACTCCTAGAATCTTCGATTCCGAAAATAGAGGATTTTCTTACCCAGAAACTTTATCTCACTCTCCATCCCGACAAAATCACACTCCGTCCCACCCGGGACGGTTTTTCTTTCCTCGGAGCGTATTTGAAACCCTACCGAACCTATATCGGCAACCGGACAAAAGGAAATTTCCTCCGGGCGATTCGGGAGTGGAATGAAAAAATTTGTCATTGCGAGCGAAACGAAGTGAAGCGTGGCAATCCAGAGAATATCAGAATTACTACCTATCCTAGATCGCCACATCGCTCCGCTCTTCGCGATGACGAAACAATATTCCTCTCCTCCGTCAATTCCTATCTCGGCATTCTGAAGCAGTTCTCGACGTATCGACTCCGTAAAAAAATGCTTTCACAAAACCTTTCGGCTCATTTCTGGAACGAGTTTTATGTTTCGGGCGGATATGGGAAGATAGTGAGGAAGAGGAGGAAGACCTGAATATAATACTCTGAAATGAAAAATAAAATCGTAAAAATATATATTTTTCAAAATCTCTTGACATACTTTTCATACTTCGTATACTCATACATACTTTTTTATCAGTATAATATACTTTTATGGATTCAAAAAAATGCGAAGAACTCAATAAGGAGTGCGGAGTTCGTATGTTTGGTAGCGTTACTGTCGGGACGAAAGGGCAGGTGGTTATCCCGAAGGAAGTTCGCGAAGTTCTGGATATCAGTCCGGGCGACACACTTGTCGTTGTGACGAAACATAACAAAGCCATCGGGATGGTAAAAACCGATGATATGGAGGCTTTTATGGAGTATATCCAGAAAGAGATGGGAAAATAGGGCTCCTCCTGTTATTCGTTTGTCTCCACCTCGATTAATGAGGAGTTTAGACACAAAATACATTACTTCGTTATATACACTTTTTTATGTCCAAAAAATTCTTTATTCTCCCACTTATAACAACTCTCCTCCTCTCGAGTTGTTGACAAGTTGTCACTCCGGAAACAAAAACGGAAACACCGAAAAAACCGGTCACGACTGAGGTGGTGAAATCCGATTATTTTACCGAGCGTGTGAAGCTCATCGGAAAGATAACGCCACTGAAAGAAACAATCGTTTCCGCTCAGGTTTCTGGAGTGATCAAAACACTCGATGCAACCGTCGGGAAGAATGTCAAAAAAGGGGATATCCTTGCAACTCTTGATTTCAGCACGACTACGGTCAACGCGAATCTGAATAATACTGAAACTGCATATTCCAATACGCTCGTAACCTATGGTCTCACGAAGGAGTCTATCGAAAAAGACCTTGAAAATGCCCGCATAGCACTTGAAAGTGCGCGAACAAGCAAAGAAAATACGTATGTTTCGACTGAGAAGCAGCTCCAACTGGCGCAAATCCAGCTTGATAATGCACGAATCCAGAAGGGAAATACCGA
>DNKW01000080.1:46721-47000 GCA_003488655.1 Candidatus Altimarinota bacterium
AGCTCTTGAAAATTTTGAAAAAACCTCCAAGGATACGCTCGTATCCACTAATGGGGATGCTTCCGGACTGTATTCAAGTACGCAAACCTCCATGGAAAACGCTCTTATTGCCATTGATAGTGCTATTACACAGGCGGATGTTGTTCTCGGTATAACCGATACAAATAAGGGTTTGAACGATGGGTATGAAACCTATCTTGGAGCAAAAAATACAGTACTTAAAGTTCTTGCTGAAAATAATTTCCATAAAACTTTTGCTTCGCATCATGTCATATTGGA
>DNKW01000053.1:0-14945 GCA_003488655.1 Candidatus Altimarinota bacterium
CCAAACAAACTTGTGACAAAAAAACAGTCCCCAATGAAACTGGAGACTGATTTTGTTTTCACATGGTGGCGAGGGGCAGAATTGTCCACCTCTCCGCCGGTGAAACGACTCTCTTTACTCTCGAAGCAAAATCGTTAGCTTCTCGTCCCGAGTTCTCGCGACCGTTCAGATTCAATTCTGCCCGAGAGTAATCATTTTGCAAAACAAAACCCCCATTCTTGCGAATGAGGGTCTTTTTTTATAAATGGTGGCGACTAGTGGAGGAAGTAAGAACTGCATTACAGTCATCAGATATGATTCCTTATGTACCAAAACTCATTTAGATTTTATACCCAGAGTTTTCTTATAATTCTATTCGTGACAAACCTTTTAATATTACATCTTTCAAATAAAATATGTCAATGCATTATTTTTCCAGGTTTTTGCTTTAAATGTGAGAAAATGGTAATCTAGATGCACGTAATCCGTAAAAGAACTGTTTCATGGAACAAATAGGGCAAGAAGACATCACCGAAATACAAACAAGAATCCATGGTTCTCTTTTGATGGATTCCAAAACGAAGGAGTATCTTCGTATGGTCGTACAGGATCCGGAAATAGCGAAGCTCGTCAAAGAGCATCTGGAAACATATGTTCCTTATGAACAAACAGTTCTCGAGGAAATGAATCCGAAGATCCAGCAATTCGTTTCCCAGTGAGAGAAATGAATAGAATCCATAGAACGACTCGAGGAAAAAGAAGAAGTAAAGTTTGCCATAGGAGCACTGCAATATATTTAATATTTTCATCCGCTGTATATGTGACGAGATTCCGATACTATCTCAAAAAATACTGAAAACACATCTTTCTTGCGAAAGGAGGTATTTTCCGATACTTCCGAAAAAAGTTCAAAACAGCATTCAGAATCTCTGCATCAGTTTTCTTCCAGTATCGGCAGTCTTAAAAACCTCAATACAAAACTCCAGAAAATCAACACTCTTAAAAAGGCGCACTCAGGAATCGATATGCTTTCCGTGCTCAATGGACTACTTCCGGAGAAGATAGCTACGCATAATTCCGACAATTCTGAAGTGCTCGCTTATTTTTCAGAGCAATGAGACGATATAGTGCTGGTTGTTAACAATATCGTTTCCGGAAAAGAAATTATGGATTCCGAAAGCGCTATGAAAGCACTTCTCCGAAAAATAGATTCCATGATAGATGAAGGAAAGATATCGGATATGGTCTGACAAAGCAAAAACCCAGACAAGATTATCCATTCATATGGAACAAGCGTTCTGTCGTATTGACAGACGCTTCAGAACATACAGACGACATATAAGGAAAATACCGACGTGGTTTCCTCTTTGTTCGATATAGGAAATAATATTTCAGGTATTTACAAGCAATCGTTTGAAAATACAAAAAACAATATCAATGTTTCTTACAAAGCTTTCTTGAAAGAATATGCTTCTCTTAAGGAGATGTACGACTTATCTCCTGAGCAGGAAAAGAAACTCGAACGAATAAAAAAATCGTTTGAAAGAATCCTTGCTTCCAAATTTGAAGTTCAGACATTGGCAAGTTCTATAGAAAAGAGCGATATTGTTCAATTTAGCGAAAGTTTCGCCGAAGATTTTATGGATTGAACTATTTGAAGGTATGCTTTGGCTGGAATAGAATGAGAATGCAAAGGATTCTACGCAGCCACTATAGGTTTCATCGAGTTTACTTTCAAACTCGTCGTAGATGAAAAAGTGCGAGAATCTCTCTGGAAAGAACTCTGAAAACTTTGGAAATATCTCAAAGATAACTCTTCCGAACCGGGAAAAGTTTGGGCTGATGTTCTCTGAAAACTCTCCGAAGAAATAAAGAAAATATGAGCTCTCCCACAAGAAAAACAGGCCGAAGCGATAGGGAATATATTTGGGAATATAGTCGGAACTATGGCTCTATGAGGATGAGCAGTGTGAGCAAAAAACTGGCTTTTAAACAGCGTTAAATGGGAAAAATGAATAAGTTTTGCTTCCAAAATGGCAGAGTATAGAAAAATACGTACATGGGAACATCTTGAAAAATATGTGATGGATATCGAATGAGGAGCATGAAAATGAGCCAAGGAACTGACAGGGAAGGATATGGTAAGTCTATTACAGGAAGTGCGCAATGGAACGATGAAAATATCGGATGTTCCGAAAGATATGGGAATACGAGATAAGGTTGCCGAGCTTCTAAAATACGGTGGAGAGATTCCAAAAGAAAGCGGTTTTGTTAATAAGGCCGCATGAAAAACGGCAGATTTAGCTATTTCATGAGCAGATAAACTTGGTAAAACAACACGAAAAGTATTGACTGATTCTCCAGCTGGTAAAATAGCAACGACTATTTCAACCGAAACAATTTCTTATATTACAACCACTATTGCGAATATAGATAAAGGCTTGTGAGCCCTCGAAAAGATAAAAAAACTTCTTTCTGTTCCAGAGAATGTCTGTGGAAAGATGAAGTGAGTTGTTGAGACGACAGGAGAATGATATACTCGTACAATGGCTCTTAAGACGTTGAATCATCTCGAAGAAACTCTCTCGACCTTAAAAGAAAATATATTCTCTCTCGCAGAAAATATCTATAAAGATCCAAGAATTCTGGCAACTGCGAGTCGAGGTTTCAGTTATGCAGTTAATAATATTAAATATCTCCTCGAGAGACTTATTAAAGATCCGCTTTTCGCGAACATAACAGAAAAGTGAGCTATTATTGCTCCGATACAAGGGGAATTATGATTTCTGCTTGAGATAACCCAAGGACTTATAGGGGATATAAAAAGTGGAACTTTGAGTGCGATAAAACAAAGCAATATTACTATCGGAAGTGGTAAAACAGCGGAAAGCCACTGGATCAACAGTACGGCGGATTTTATGCTCGGACAAAAGGAAGTGCTTACATATACGGGAGGAATGGCAAAAGTAACACGACAAGTCGAAATGGTCGGAGAAAATGGCGAGAAAATAACCAAGGAACTCATCGGATATAAAGACCATACTGGAAAGATGATTATTGAGCCAACTTATGAAATGGCCCAAGATTTCAAAAACGGCTATGCGGTGGTCACTAAGAACGGGAAAGTTGATATTATCGATAAAAAATGAATTGCTTCTGGGCTTGATATAGAGGTGGATAAAGTGGGGGATATTCGAATTACTGATGATGGAAGAGCCATTATGGAAATAAAAGATTGAAAAGTTAATTCAACTTGAATTTTCGATATGAAAAGTCGGAAATATATAATGATTGAATCAAATAAAAATATGAAATGGGATTACCATTTTGGTAATGAAATATCTTTTTTTAAAGATACAAATGGATGGCGAATGATTAATGAAGAAGGAAAATTAGTTGAAGGAAGTTTCAAAACCAAACCAGAATGTCTATGAACAGAATGATGAGGCTATTTTATCGCGCAAGATGCGACCGGATGGAGAGTGATTGATATGAATGGAAAATTAACTGAAGGAAGTTTCAAAACCAAACCAGAAGGTTTTTGACGAGGTGGCTTTGTCGTGCAAGATGCGACCGGATGGAGAATATCTACGAGAAACGGTGAATTAACTAAAGGAAGTTTCAAAACCGAACCAGAATGCTTATGACATGGCTTTATAGCACAAGACGCAAGTGGATGGAGAGTTATTAGTGAATATGGAAAACTGACCGAAGGAAGTTTCAAAAATAAACCAGAACGCCTATGAACTGGTTATATCGCACAAGACACAAGCGGATGGAGGGTAATTAGCATGGAAGGGAAATTAGTTAAAGGAAGTTTCAAAACCGAACCAGAATGCTTATGACATGGCTTTATTGCACAAGATATAAATGGATGGAAAATAATTAGTAGAGATGGAAAATTAGTTGAAGGAAGCTTTAAAAACAGACCAGAAACTGAAATGGTTGGTTATGTTGTTCAAGACTCAAACGGATGGAAGATGATTACTGAAGATGGAAAATTAGTTGAAGGAAGTTTCAAAAATAGACCTATATGGTCATGATCTGGACTTGTTGTACAAGATACAAATGGATGGAATATAATTACTTGTAAAGGAAAATTAGTTGAGAAGAATTTTAAAAATGAACCTGAGATGTTGTGATTTGGTTATGTTGCAGAAGATACGACCGGATGGCGAATGGTTACTTATGATGGAAAAATTGTTGAAGGAAGTTTTAAAGCTAAGCCAGAAGAAATCTTTGAAAATCATGATTATTTTCTTGCAGAAGATATAAATTGAAAATTCAAAATAATGAATGATAAAGGTAATCATATTAAAATAATTTTTGATAATAAGCCAGAAAAAATAGGAAATTATCTTGTTGGGAAAGATACGACTGGAAAATTCAAAATAATGAATGATAAAGGTAATTTTCTTAAAGTAACTTTTGATAATAAGCCAGAAAAAATAGGAAATTTTTGATTAAAAATACAAACTAAAAAAGGATTGCAGTTTATTAGTGAGGAATGAGATATCATGCCTGAATTATTTAAAGATATTCAACTAGGTACTGATGGAAATATCCGATTTGAAAAACTTAATGGAGATTTTTTTGAAGTTGATAAAAAATTTTTCCGAAAGATAGAAAAATCTTCCTCTCTTCAAAATAACGATGTTCTTCTTACTACTGCATTTCTCTCTGAGAATAAGGATTACATTGAAGCGGGATGAAGGAATGTTAAAAGAAACATAGACCTCCAAACCACCAGATATATCGGGGAAGATGCTCCAAAAATTATCGCGGTCCTCGAGAAGGATGCTAAATTGGAAGATTTCCTCGTAGGACTTCGAGTCGATAACAGAGAGACGAGTTCAAGTTTCAGAAAACTTATAACCAATTTTTCAGATATTAAGAATGTTTGAGATTTGAAGAAAAAAGTTTCTGAAACTGTGGATGAAGGAATTCGGGTATATATCCAAAAAATCAATGCCCGTCGAGACATACTGAATGGCGAGAAAGCAAGACAAGGACTGGGGAAGTTTGAAGAACTTTCTCCCCTTGAAATTACCTACCTCAAAGGCAAATACAAAGAGCGAATGGAGGAAGACTTTATGCAAGCGATACAGCAGGAAATGGCAATACAGGAAGGGAAGTTATCCACTATGAGCCCACTTCTCTGAAACGAGGACAATCTCCGAAAGATTATGGGGAAATTCGTAACGAAAGATATGAAGCCGAAATTGTATATGGAACTTGGTGGAACAGCAGGCTTTGAGAAATGGACAGAACAATCTTGAAGGGTTCGTAGAACAAAATAATTTCATTCATAATAATCCCTATATATGACAAAACAAATTGAGAATATTCAGGAACAAAATACTCCTGAGGCTAGAGCTAAAAAGGTTCGTGATATTTTAGTGCAGAAAAAAGTTATCAAGGATGCAGAGAAAGATATGACTATCCATTATATCAAGGAATGAGTATTTGCCTGGTTTGCTGGGAAAACTGTTGCTGGATTCCTTAAAGAAAACTGAGAATCGATTATTATGTTATTGCCTCTTGGTGAGAGTCCAAAGTTTGATCAGGCAGCATTCCTTGCAGGATACAGAGAAATTAAACAGAATAATGGAATATATGATATGTATCATATTCAAGATATCAATGAAAAAACAGGACAACCAAAACCAGGAGCAAAACCTCTTGATCAAACGAGTGTGGAATATTTCCAAGCATGGATGGATATAGGTTTTTATCTTTCAAAACTCACCATAGAGATATGGAAACATCAAGATAGCGAATGAGTTTTCCATAAGGCAACCGAAGGTATGATTCATACTTTTTGGTATACAAAAACCCTTCGTATCCGAGATATCGAATCATTCCTTAAAAACAAGCAGATCGACAAGAAAATGTTCGATCAGACCTTGAAGACTATCCAAAGTCAGATAATCGGACAGATAAGCGACGAGCGTTTCGAGCGAATCGGCGATGAAATCACATTCGATGAACTCAGAGATTATTACGAGAAAGGCTTTCTCGACAAAAACATCTACGAAAGAGCCATAAAAACCCTCGGTGAAGTCGAGGGAAAGAGAATGGAACGGAACAAAAAGAAAGAAGCCCTGAAAGAAAAAACGAAAGGAGAGTTGAAGAAAGTACGTTAGAACCAATAAAAACCCCATCAGAATTAAGAAAAACTGATGGGGTTTTATGAAAATTTACCTGGTGGCGAGGGGCAGAATTGAACTGCCGACACACGGCTTTTCAGGCCGCTGCTCTACCACTGAGCTACCCCGCCGGGCGACAGTCATTATATGAAAAACCGTAGGAATGCAAAAGATTTTTTATTTTCTTCTTTACCACCCTTTCATTGCCACCCATTCCTCGATTATCTCAATGGATTCAACCGATATTTTTGTGTCTTTCTTTTGTCATTGGATATCGATACATACCTGAATAGATCCCTTGGGAACTCCTTCCAGATAGATTTTGAGATCCATGAGATCCTGTCTACAGGCAGAAGAGGGGATTTTAATGATGAATTCTTCCTTTTCTTCAGATTCCTGCGGAGTTTTTGCGATTATTTTTTCCATAGCGTCGTCTTCTGTTTCTTGTGAATCCGTTTCCATAGATATGTTTTTCTTCATTTCCGGTGTTTTGTTCTTTTTTTCATCTTCCATCTCACTCGTACTTTGCTCTTCGGTATATCCCGAGAGATTTACGAGTGCTTTTGGATTAAAAAGGTTTACATCATAGGCTTGTTGTCGGATGGAAGTTATGGTCGAAGCACGGATGGTCTGAGCCGTTACCGCCATCTCTCCATTTTCTTCGTTTCCTCGGAAAATACCCTCGACCAAGAGGATTTTATCTTCCTCAAGGAGAGGGGAGAGTGCTTCATATTCTTTGGAAAATACCAATACGGTGAATTTGAAATCGAAACTATCACAGGTAGCGATGGCCATCATCTTCCCTGTTTTTGTCTGTACTTGCCGAACGGAGGTCACGAGACCGATGAGGCGCACCCGTTTCATCGCTTCCTTTTTAGAAGTCTTTGCTTGGAGTCCGGTTCTTTTGTCGCTTTCCTCCTGTGGAATTTCTGCAACTTTTTGTGTGGATGAAGTGCTCTCTTCCATATCTTCTCACCCTTGTTCTATCTCTATAACGACCCGTTCCGTCATTTTTTTCCGCCATTCAATAATATGTTCCATTCCAATGGTTCGCTTGTCCACATAAGGCTTAAGTCCATCGAGTCCGTGTCAGGAGACTCCGTATCCGATGGATTGTTTTTCTCCGCGGATTTTCTCTTCAAAAGTCAGAGCTTTGGCTTTCTCCAGAGAAAAACGAAGATGCTCGGTATTATGATGTCCAAGATCAAAGAGCCCTATCTGACTCGTTGCTTGCTTCTTTTCATTTTCTTTTTGTATCGCACTCATCTTGGTAATGGACGCAACGAGACTGGCACGATCTCCGAGATTGTCCAATGCTCCGGAGAGGATCAGGGCTTCCAATGCTTTTTTATTGATAACATCCCCGCTATTTCGCTCGATGAACTCATAGATGGTGGTATAGGGGGCATTCTCGCGATTGCGACGGATTGAATCGATCGGTCCGTCTCAGAGCCCTTTGATAGCCTTGAGTCCGAAACGGATATGCTTTTTATCGATAAAAGTGAAGTGTTTCATGGATTCGTTCACATCCGGCGGGAGAATCTCGATCCCTTTGGACTTGCATTCTCCGATTTCCATGGTGATACGCTCCATATCTTCCTCGTCCGATACCATAAGAGCGGTCATAAATTCTGTCGGATAGTACGCTTTCAGATAAGCAGTCTGATAAGAGATCATCGCGTAGCAGGCGGCATGGGATTTATTGAACCCGTACCCGGCAAACGGTTCGATGATATCCTCGAAGATATACTTCGCGAGCTCTTCCTTGTGTCATTGAGACTTTGCGGCATCGATGAATTTCCCTTTTTGTTCCATAAGGAGATCGATTTTTTTCTTTCCTATCGCACGACGGAGGATATCCGCTTCGCCGAGAGAGAATCCCGCAAAAGCCTGAACGAGTTGCATAATCTGTTCCTGATAGATGGCGATCCCTTGAGTAGGCTTCAAGATAGCCTCGAGAGACGGATGTGGGTACGCAACTTTTTCGCGACCGTGTTTCCGGGCAATATATGTCGGGATATATGCAAGAGGCCCCGGGCGATAGAGAGAGAGCATCGCAATGATATCCTCAAATACATTGGGCTTCAGATCTCTCAGATACTTGCGCATTCCGGCTGATTCCAGTTGAAATACCCCGGTGGTGTCTCCGTCTGCGAAAACCTTAAATACCTTCTTATCATCGAAGGTGATATCGAGAATATTCAAATCTTTCCCATGATGACTCTTGATAATCTTCAGGCATCGCTCGATGATGGTGAGGTTTCGGAGTCCGAGAAAGTCCATCTTCAGGAGTCCGAGATCTTCCAAAGGTCCTGCAGAAAATTGCGTAACTGTCGTATGTTCGTCTTTTGGCGGATGCTGAAGGGAACAATAGTCGGTCATAGGTTTCGGTGCGATGATAACTGCACACGCATGAACCCCGAGCTGTCGAATGGATCCCTCGAGTTTGATGGCGTTGTCGATAACCATATGGTATCGGCTATCCGTATCGTATGCTTTTTTGAATTCTATCGATTCCTCGAGTGCGTCCTTGAGCTTGGTTCCCGGTTTTGACGGTATTGCTTGAACGAGTTTATTCATCTCGGCAAAAGGGATTCCGAGCGCTTTTCCCACATCTTTCACCGCCGCCCGTGCCGCCATAGTTCCAAAAGTACAAATCTGCGCTACATGATCGGCACCGTATTTCTCCCGAACATATGTGATGACTTTATCGCGTCATTCATCCGAGAAATCCACATCGATATCGGGCATGGAGACACGAGAAGGGTTTAGGAACCGTTCAAAGAGTAGTCCATAGGGAAGGGGATCGATATCAGTAATATTGGAAAGATATGCGAGAATCGCTCCTGCGGCGGATCCGCGACCCGGTCCCACGGGAACCCCGTTGTTTTTCGCATAGATGATGAAATCCGATACGATATTAAAATACCCGTTGAATCCCATAAGATCGACAACCACGAGTTCGTACTCGAGACGATCGATAATCTGTGATGCCGAAAAAGGCATATTTCGAGATGAGAGTTTTTTCTCCAATTCCGTGATTATTTCCTTTTTCCGATCGGTATAATAACTCCATGCGAGATTTTTGAGTTCATCCACAGACATTTCCATAAGTTTTTTGGGAGTTCCGAGAATATCTTTTTTATGGATGAATTCATTAATAGTGATTTCATCAAGTCAGAAATCATACCGGAAATTCAATCCCGAGATACAGATATATCGGAGATTCCACTCCTCATCGGAGAGACTTTTTATTCCGGCGGGAAGACGGTCAATATATTCCTTATAGAGGACTTTCTCCTTTTCCCCGAGCTCAAATGTGGGGATAAGCGTTTCCCCATACGGGATATCGATACGGATTTTATCGTTGATTTCAAGCGTGTTTTTTATCGCTTCCGGCATATGGGCAAAAAGTTCCGCCATCTCTTCCGGGCTCCGAAGAGCGTAATTTCCGTCGATGAGAGTCGGACGATCGGGATCCTCGAGAGATCGACCGTCTCCGATGCAGTAGAAAAGATCGCGAGCCTCCGCATCACTTTGTTCGATGTAATACACATGATTTGTCGCAACTACTTTATATCCATAGGTACGCGAGAGTTTTATGAGATAATCGTTGATCTTCGGCTGATTCCCCCGATCGGGATGCTCCTGAAGTTCCAGATAGAAGTCGTCTTTCCCGAAAATCCCTTCATAATATGCGATTCTCTGTCGGATGTATTCCTCACTTTTCCCCGTCGTGATGTGCTGTGGAATCTCTCCCATAATGGAACCGGAAAGCCCTATCAAGTGTTCTTTGTACTTTTCCAAGAGTTCAAAGTCGATGCGTGGTCGCCCATTGTACATACCATGGAGCCATGACTCGGTGATCATATTGATGAGATTCTTATATCCTTCGATATTTTTTGCGAGGAGAACGATTTCGAAAAGCTCATTGTCCTTGTCTCGATTCGTTTTTCCTTTTTTGGAGATGGTTGCCTCCACTCCTATGATAGGATTGATACCCGCTTCTTTCGCCTTTTTATAGAACTCAAATGCTCCATAAAGATTTCCGGCATCGGTGATGGCAAGTCCCGGCATACCGAGCGTTTTCGCTTGTTTCACAAAAGCCCCGGGCTTTCCGAGTCCCGAGAGGAATGAATAGTGGGTATGAGTATGGAGGTGAACGAAGGACATGGAACTGTTAATTTTTAGTTATTTTCGCGGTAGTATATTCAAAATTTGAAAAAACAAAAACTCTCTTGCCTTCTTTCATTTTTTTCATACTATTCATTCATCTATTTTTTATTAAAAAATCATGCAAAAAACGATTCTCGCACTTGCCGGAGAGATGGGATGCGGAAAAGGAACGCTCACCAAATATCTTGTTGCCAAGTATAGTGCGGAAGTATACCGATTCTCCAACCCGCTTCGCGATATTCTTGATCGGATGCACCGAGAGACGAGCCGCGATAATATGCAACAACTCTCGACCGCACTTCGGCAGGTTTTCGGAGAGGATATTCTTTCTGAAATCATCCTCGCGGATGTCGGGCAGAGCGAATCACCCTTCATCATCATCGACGGGGTTCGTCGGGAGAGCGATATAAAATACCTCCGGAATCTCTCCTGATTTAAGCTCGTCTATATCGATGCGGACTTGCAGACTCGTTATACCCGCATCACTTTTCGGGGAGAAAACAGTTCCGATACAACCAAAACCATCGAAGAGTTCATCCGGGAGACAGAGGCGGAAGCGGAGTCCAGGATCCGGGGACTCAAGGAAATCTCGGATGTTATTCTGGAAAATAACGGGACGATCGAAGAGTTGGAAAAGAGGTTTGAAGAGGCGGTGAAATAATCCCTATAATAAATTTGACTCTTCGACTCTTTTCTATACAATACCCGTACTTTTTTAATTCAGTACCATTTTTATTCTCCTTGTGTAAACCATGGAAAGTAGTACTGGATTCATTTTATTTTCATATTATTATCCTGTTCCATGCCAAATACTTCATCGGCAAAAAAGGCCCTTAAACAAAGCCAGACAAAAGCATCTCGAAATCGCCGTTTCAGCGCTCTTTACAAAGAAACTCTCAAGGCTTTCCAAAAGTCTCTTGCATCTGGAGCTACAGACGGTCTTGAAATTCTTGCGAAACTCTACTCCCGTATCGATACTCTCGTAAAGAAAAACATTCTTCACATCAACAACGGTTCGAGAAAGAAATCTCGTTTCGCAAAGATGCTCAAAGCTGTATCCGTTAAGTCATAATCGATGGCTCCAAAAGCAAAACGCACCAATGAAAACATACGAGCCGATAAGGTTCAGGTTATCGCTGAGTCTGGAGAGCAACTTGGTATTATGTCTCTCTCTGAGGCTATTAACAAGGCAAGCGCTTTGGATATGGATATCGTCGAGATAGGAATGCAAGACGGAGTGGTTCTCACGAAGATGATGGATTACGGAAAGTTTCTGTTCAAACAACAGAAGGCTCAAAATAAATCCCATTCCAAGAAGACCGAGGTCAAGACGATTAAACTTACCTATAAGATAGGGGATCATGATCTCGAGATACGAAGAATTCAGGCCGTAAAGTTTGCAAAAGAAGGACATCCTCTAAAGATTATCCTTTCACTGAAAGGACGAGAGAATCGGTATGAGGACATCGCGATGGATAAGGTCAATGAATTCGTCACTTCGCTCGCGGACGTTTACAAAGCAGATGGCAAGGTTATGAAGGCAGGAAATAATTTTTCCATCCTACTCCATCTCAAAAAATAAATTCGTTTGTCATTCTCGCGAAAGCGGGAATGCAATAAAATTATATCTTATTTCATTTTTAATTCATTTTTATGAAACAGAAAACTCACTCAGGAGCAAAAAAACGTGTAAAGGTTACCGGAACTGGAAAGTTCATATTTGCTCATTCCTGTAAACGACATCTCCTCTCCGATAAGAGCAAGAAGGCAAAGGGACGAAACAAATACGGTATCGTCGCTCACGGAACGAACAAATTGGCAGCACAGAGATGTCTCCCTTACGGAATCAAGTAATTGTCATTCCCGTGAAGACGGGAATCTACCAAATATCCCGCAGGGGAGGTTTTGATTGTATTCCATAATACAAGGAAGATTCCCTCTTTCGAGGGAATGACAATTTTTTCTAAATAACTCATTAATTAACTAATTACTTAAAATATGGTACGCGTAAAACGTGGTCTTATGACCAAGAAACGACACAATAATGTCATCGCTCGTGCGAAAGGATTTCGCATGATGAACGGAAATGTATTCACTCGAGCAAAGAACGCTCTTATGAAGGCAGGAACCAATGCATATATCGGACGACGTCTCAAGAAACGAGATTTTCGAGGTCTCTGGACTATCCGTATCAACAATGCGGTTCGCACTCTTGGACTCAACTATTCGACTTTCATTAACCTTCTCTACAAGAAGAATGTAAAGATCGACCGAAAAGCTCTCTCCAATCTTGCTATCAGCCATCCGGCTGTATTCGCAAAGATCGTTGACTTCGTAAAATAAAAGAAAGCCCCGCCGTGAAGGTGGGGTTTTAATTTGGTCTTATCATCATTGCTGGTTAGGAATTGAAAATCAATCCTCCAATAATTAAAATTGGGGTCAGTACAGTCCATAAAAGTATTTTAGGATGAACTGGCCAGTAATGTTCTGATGTAATTTCATAAACGTCGTCTTCCATTTTTGTTTCTCTCTCTTTCATGTTGGTTGAAAAGGTACATTCTTTATATTTAAAACATTCATAAAGTCAAATGTTTTCTCAATTCCTTATTTTTCTCGTCAGGCTTTACCAGCGATACCTCTCTCCCGACCATTCTTTCTGGGCTCGGGCTTTGAATCGACCACTATATTGCAAGTATATTCCGACTTGTAGCGAATATATGGTGGAATCCATCGAGAAAAGGGGAGTGGTACGGGGTATTTTGAAGGGAATCTGGAGGGTTCTTCGGTGTAATCCGTGGAGTCATGGTGGGTATGATCCGGTGGAGACAGAAACCTCTGAAAAACTCGATCTTTGCATTCAGAACTCCGTTTCCTCGTTCACCGTAGCTTCCGCTACGCCTCACTCCGGTACTCATTCTTCACACAAATTTCTTCGCTTTTGAAAGGTTTCTGAGAAAGGAAAATAGGAAAATATCTTTGCCTTTCTTTCCATTCTCGCTATACTCATCTCGTTATTTTCCATATCTCAATATATGCTCGATTTTCTTATTTCCCAAGATATCACTCTCCTTAACTCTCTTCGTTCTCTTGTCGATCCAAATTCAATTTTTCAAGTGAAACTTATTCATGTCGGATCGGATATCGAAATAGTTCTCGTTATGCTGGTTCTTGTGGGACTTTGGTTGTATGGGGTATACAAGAAGAATAATCAGTATAAAAGCGATGCTCTTATGATTTTTTACTCCATCGCGCTCGCTTTCATATTCTATATCATTCTCAATCTGGGACTTCCGCTTCGGCCTCGTCCGGAAACAGTTTCTGCAATTCGTCCGCTCGTAGATCATTTGCCGGATAATTCTTTTCCGTCAGGGCATGGGATATTCGCTGGAGCTTCCATGCTCGCTGCGTTTTTCTATACCCGTCGGTTTATTGCTTGGATTCTCCTTATAGCCGGGCTTCTTATGATTCTCTCACGAGTGCTTGCGGGGATTCACTATCCGGGAGATATTCTTATTGGTTGTATTATCGGACTCATTGGTTCTTTGGCGGTTTATCGCTTCCGAAACGCGAAGTTTATGGTCGGTTATCTTCTCGTGTATCCTGTGAAAATCGCGAAGTTTTTTCGGTTATAAACTACGAGAAGAGTTAGTGCTTATTAGATATTGCTTTTTTGAATATGCGAGAATTATTATTTGTATATGGAACACTGAGAAATCCTAAAATACAACGAAAAGTAATGGGAAAGAATCCTATTATAGAACGGGATATATTGGAAAACTATACGATAGTGCAACATGCATTTTCCGATGGAGTATACCCTATTGCAGTAGAAGCAGTGGACAAAAACATCGAGGGATTTATTCTTTTCATTTCCTTATCTGACTTTGTAACACTAGATTAATATGAAGGAATCGGCTACAAAAGAGTGAAAATCTTACTAAAAAGTAGGAGGGAATCATGGATTTATATGAAAAATGAATAAACTTTTTTACTTGTAACTTTTCGATATGTTCCATCAAATTTTCGAAGCCATTCTCGCTTTCTTCGGCGGACTCTCTTATACATCGGTATTTTTCCTTATGGCGCTCGAATCGAGCATCTTTCCGGTTCCATCTGAGGCGGTGATGATTCCAGCAGGGTATTTAGCAAGAACAAACGGACTGAGTTTCTTGCTCCTGCTCGCAGCGGGGACACTGGGGAGCATGTTCGGAGCAACCGTGAACTATTATATCCTTGGACAATGGATCGGGAAACCGTTTCTCGAAAAATACGGAAAATATTTTCTCATCAATCACAAAAAATACCTTCAGGCGGAGACTCTTTTCCTGAAAAACGACCGTCTCTATACTTTTGTCGGACGATTCATCCCGGTCGTTCGGCATCTCATCTCGATCCCTGCGGGAATCTTTCGGATGAACTTTCCTGTATTTCTCCTTCTGACCGGACTTGGAGCGGGCATTTGGTGCTTGATACTTATGCTTTCCGGGTACTATTTCGGACAAGAAGTGGTGGACATCTTCTCGAAATATACCAAAGAAATGAGCATTGTAGTGATACTAGGGCTAGTTGTTTGGATGGTATGGTTTCTCAGAAAGAAGAAATAGTCTGAAAAGAAGAAATAATTAAAAATCCCCCAGAGAG
>DNKW01000053.1:15024-20701 GCA_003488655.1 Candidatus Altimarinota bacterium
CCAGAGAGAAATTTCTCTCTGGGGGATTTTATGTATGAACCGTATTCTCTTATTATTCTGCAGGTACATATTCTTCATCTAAAGTTTTTCGTTCATACGTATGACGAGTTGAATATTCATCTTCTGATTCTGTTCCGAAGTATTCTCCGACATCTCGATTGTTTTCGAAGTAGGAAAGTGTCGGGATGAGACGTCCGATGATAACGTTTTCCTTCAAACCTTCAAGCTTGTCAATCTTTCGAGTAGTAGATGCATCCACAAGGACACGAACAGTTTCCTGAAACGACGCAGCTGAGAGCCAAGAGTCCGTGAAGAGGGAAATCTTCGTAAGACCGAGGAGGAGTCGTGTTCCAATAGCTTGTTTTTGATTACTCTCGGACATAATACTATTTTCCTTCTTGAATTTGATGATATCGACGATATCTCCTGGGAAGAATGACGAATCTCCGGCATTGGTAATCTTCACTTTTGAGAACATCTGTCGGATGATGAGCTCGATATGTTTGGAATTAACCGTTTGTCCCTGAGAAGAGTAGATTCCCTTGATTTCTCCGACGATATAGAGTTGGGTTTTGAGAACTCCGGCAATTTCCATCAGGTGGTGGATATTGATATGCCCTTCGGTCAATTTGTCTCCAATCTGTACCATATTTCCTTCTTGTACCAAGAGATTTCGACCGGATTCTACGGTATATTCGCGAGTTTGAGGTTCTTCGTCTCGGATGGAGATGATTCCATCCTCAATCTTTATTACCATTCCTCCTTGCTCGGCATTTACTTTTACTTTCGATTCCTTGGACTTCGCGAGAATTTGTTTCGGAGTAATCTTGTCTCCTTTCTTCACTTGTACTACATAACTGTCATCTGGGATGTAATAATCCTTGGTCACGAGCTCGTGAGCCTGGATAGTCACGATCACATTCTTTCCTTCATGATGAATGAGGGCAACTTCTCCGTCGAGTTCAGAAATAGCGGATTCATATTTAGGATTACGTGCCTCGAAGAGCTCTTCAACACGGGTAAGACCGGTGGTGATATCTCCTCCGGCAGTCGCAACTCATCCCGAATGGAATGTACGCATGGTCAATTGAGTTCCCGGCTCTCCGATAGACTGAGCGGCGATGATACCGATTGGTGTACCAAATTCCGCAAGGGTATTGTGGGCGAGGTCGAGTCCATAACATTTCTGACATACTCCCTCTTCCGTCTCACAAGTGAGAATGGAGCGAACACAAACGGATTCGACTTCCGATTCCATGAGAGTCTTGATAAATTCTTTATCGATAACGGTTCCAGCAGTAGCAAGAACAGTTTTTCCAAGCATAACGTCTTTTGCAAGAAATTTTGCATAGATACGTTCTTCGAAGGATTCACCGAAGATAGATTTGGAAGTTGCTTTCACGATCTCTTCGTAGTGATGGGTTCCACAGTCGGCGCTACGAACAAGGATATTTTGTGCCGCATCAACGAGACGTCGTGTCAGATATCCGGATTGAGCAGTTTTCAGTGCCGTATCCGCCTTACCTTTACGTCCTCCATGTGTCGCGATAAAATATTCGAGTGTCGAGAACCCTTCCTTCAAGTTGGATTTGATCGGAAGTTCGATCGTCTTTCCGGATGGGGATGCAACGAGTCCTTTCATACCACAGAGCTGAGTCAGATTTCCCCAGTTACCTCGGGCACCGGAATCGATCATGTTGTAGATCGGATTTTCCGCTTTGAAGAACGGCTTCATAACCTTCTCGATTTCTCCTTTAACTTTACTCCAAACCTTCACGGATTGTTCGTATCGTTCTTTTTCTGTCAAGAATCCATTCCAGAACCGTTTTTGAATTTCCTTGATTTTTTCTTCTCCGTCCTTGATGAACGTGTGTTTTGTGTCAGGGATGATCATATCATCCTTGGAAATGGTGAGTCCGGAGATAGTCGCGTATTTGAATCCGATATTTTTAATCTCATTGGAGAAGAATGCCGTCTCTTCACTTCCGAATAAGAGGAAGCTTCTCGCCAAGAGTTTTTTCAATACTCCTTTTGCAAGAGTATCATTGATATAACCGAGTTCTTTTGGAATAATCTCATTGAAGAGGAATCGTCCGTAGGTAGTGGTGATAATCTCCCCGTTTATACGCATCTTGATGGGCGTATGGAGGGTAATGGCTTTATTGTCATATGCATGAGTCGCATCTTCTCCAGAATTGAAGGCAAGAGTGGCTTCTCCTGGAGCAAGACGAGTGAGATAGTAACATCCGAGAATCATATCTTTTTCCGGCATAACGATGGGTTCGCCATTGGACGGATTCAACATATTCTTTGATGTAATCATAAGCTCGCGAGCCTCTCGTTGTGCTTCGTCGGTGAGAGGAAGATGAACTGCCATCTGATCTCCGTCGAAATCCGCATTGAAGGCAGTACAACAAAGAGGATGAAGTTGAATAGCTTTTCCTTCGATGAGAACTGGCTTGAAAGCTTGGATACCGAGTCGGTGAAGGGTTGGAGCACGATTCAAAAGAACGTGTTTTCCTTCGATGACGTTGTCGAGAGCATCCCAAACTTCTTTCCCTTTTTCTTCGATGATTTTTTCTGCATGTTTGACATTGTATGCCATCTCTTGCGCGATAAGTTTACCGATAACAAAAGGACGGAATAGGATGAGTGCGAGAGTCTTTGGAAGTCCACATTCGTTCATCTTGAGTTTCGGCCCAACGACGATTACAGAACGTCCGGAGTAATCTACACGTTTTCCGAGAAGATTCTGACGAAATCGACCTTGTTTTCCTTTGAGAACATCAGCAAGAGATTTGAGTTTCTTCTTTGTCGCGCTCGTATACCCTGGACGGTTTGAACGAACATCTCCCGAGATGAGCATATCCACCGCTTCTTGGAGCATACGTTTCTCATTCTTGAGGATAACTTCCGGAGCTCCGAGTTCTACGAGTTTACGAAGACGATTGTTTCGGTTGATAACCCGACGATAGAGATCATTCAAATCGCTGGAAGCATATCGTCCTCCGTCGAGTTGTATCATCGGACGAAGATCCGGTGGAAGGATCTGAAGAGCATCGAGGATGAAATGCTCTGGTTTCTGATTGGATTTAAAGAGACTCGATGCGAGCTTCAATTTCTGGAGAATCTTTTTCTGTTTGGATTTCGGAGCGATTCGGAGCTCTTTCTGATAATCAGAGATAAACTTCTTGATATCGATTCTCTGTAAGAGCGTCTTGATATGTTCCGCACCCGTTCCACCCTTAAATACATGAGGGAACTTATCATACATAATACGGTAATCGAATTCTCCGATAACAGTCGATTCCTTGAGACTTTTAAGAAGATCTTTCATTCGATTGTATTCGTCATCGAGATGATCGAGTTGTTTCGTCAATGCCGCTTCTGTTTCGTTGAAAAACTTTCTCGAAATTTCTTTCGCTTCGAGTTGAAGTTTTGCGGTATTGATATCCTGTTGAATATGTTTTTGAAGTTCTACTTTGGAAGTTTTGTAGGCAACATCGAGCTCTTTGAGACTCTCTTCTTTTTTGTCTTCAAATACATCGGTAATGATATAGGAAGCGAAATAGACAACCTGTTCGAGCTTTTTCACAGAGATATCCAAAAGGAGACCGATACGGGAAGGTACAGATTTGAGATACCAGATATGGGCTACCGGAGCAGCAAGCTCGATATGTCCCGTACGTTGACGACGAACCTGACTGGTGGTCACTTCCACTCCGCAACGCTCACAGACGATTCCCTTGTATCGGATTCGTTTGTATTTTCCACAGGCACATTCGAAGTTCTTGCGAGGTCCGAAAATCTGTTCGCAGAAAAGTCCTGCGCGTTCCGGACGTTGTGTTCGGTAGTTGATCGTTTCGGAAATAAGCACTTCTCCATAAGAGAGAGAACGGATCTCTTCCTTAGAAGAGAGACCGATACTAATCCCGGCGAGATTATCGAGGGTTTTCCCCTGAGTAATATCTCGTCGCCCGGCATATTTCTCAATCTGAGAATAGTCGGTAATCTTGTCATTTAAGAAATTTTCGAAATTTTTATCTTTGAAATCTGGAATCATAAGGAAGGTAATTTAGTAATTAAGAATGAATAATTGTTTGTATCATTGGAACAACTATTCCGTATCTTCCTCAATTTTTACAACAGTATCGCCTTCTGTTTTTTCTTCAATTGTTGGGATATCGAGTTCTATATCGTACTGTCCTTCGAGTTTCTCGAGTTCAGAGTAACGTTCCAACATAATTGCTTCCTGTTCTTCCAATTCTTCTTTTTCCAGAAGTTCGATATTGAGATTCAGTGCCTGAAGTTCCCGGAGGAGTACATTGAATGACTCTGGAATATTTGGTCGACGAATACGTTTCCCTTTGACAATCGCTTCATAGGATTGCGCACGTCCGTTGATATCATCGGATTTGATGGTGAGCATCTCTTGGAGGATATTGGCAGCACCGTACCCTTCGAGCGCCCATACTTCCATCTCCCCGAGACGTTGTCCTCCGTTTTGAGCCTTACCTCCGAGCGGTTGCTGCGTTACCATAGAATATGGTCCGACAGAACGAGCATGGATCTTATCTTCGACGAGATGATGAAGTTTTAACATATATTTCACTCCGACCATGGTTTTTTCTTTGAATGCTTCTCCGGTTTTTCCATCGAAAAGTTGTACCTTTCCATCTCGAGGGATTCCAGCCACTTCCATAAGGTCTCCGATTTTATCAACCGATATACCGTTAAGAATCGGTGTAGCGATAGTGATTCCAAGTTTCTGAGCAGCAGCTCCGAGATGGGTTTCCAATATCTGTCCGATATTCATACGGGAGATAACTCCAAGCGGATTCAATATGATATCTACCGGCGTTCCATCTTCCATAAATGGCATATCTTCGGGAGGAACGACTCGGGAAACGATACCTTTGTTTCCATGACGCCCCGCCATCTTGTCCCCGACTTCCATTTTACGAGTCTGCGCCACGTATACTTTGATCTGTTCAAATACTCCAGTTGGGAGATTGTCTCCGTTTTCACGACGAAGAACATGCGTTCCGATAACTTTTCCTCCGGATCCGGCAGGAATCACGAGAGAAGAATCCTTCACATCTTTGGATTTGTCTCCGAAAATCGCTCGAAGGAGCCGTTCTTCGGGAGAGAGTTCGATTTCTCCTTTTGGAGTAACCTTTCCGACGAGGATATCACCCCCCATTACATAGGCACCGATTCGAACGATACCGCCTTCATCCAGATCTTTGAGTTTATTGGTCGCGACATTCGGGATATCGTTGGTTGTTTGCTCAGGCCCGAGTTTTGTTTCTCGAACATCGAGAACGTATTCATTGATATGTACGGAAGTGAAGTAATCATTCTGCATCACACGAGCATTGATGATAATCGCATCCTCGAAATTGTACCCTTCCCATGGCATATATGCAACGGTCAAGTTCTTTCCGATGGCAAGTTCTCCGTTTTGGATGGATTGTCCATCAGCAAGAACCATTCCTTTGGTAATCTTTTGTCCACCGGACACTCGAGCTTTTTGATGAATAAGCATATCATGATTAGATCGCTCAAAAGTTCGAAGTTCGTAGAGAGCTTTCTTTCCGCTCTTGTAGAGTACGGAAATATGTTTCGCATCGACCCCGATAATCTCTCCGTCTTCTTCCGCTTGTACCACATATCC
>DNKW01000041.1:0-4416 GCA_003488655.1 Candidatus Altimarinota bacterium
ACAGATTTTTTATCATCAACATCCTCTTTTCTTTCTTTCTCTATGGCTTTCTCTAGAGAGATTTTCTTGTCTTTTTTTTGTTTCTTCAAGGTGATATTTTTTTCTCCGCAATACGGACAGAGCGCCCAGTCGGTATGTATTTGTTTTTTACAGGATGGACAGGAAACAGTGAGTTCGAAAGCGCATTTTGGACAGAATTTGAAATCTCGGGATACGGCATGATTACATCCGGGACAGTGATAAAATTCTTCAAGGTCATCGGTCAACTCTTTCTCCTCTTCCTCTTCGTAGTACTGTTCAAAAAGAGTCGCTCGGGGACGGATGAGGAGATAGATAGGGAGTCCAAAAATGGGAGTAAAAAAGAGGATGATGAAAATGGAGAGAGCCTGAATAAGGATATTGGTCGTACGATTGGTGATGTCTTTTATGACCCAGATAATGAAAGCTCCCCAGATGATGAAAAAATACCCGAGTACGAGTTTGATTCCCAGATCGAGACTCATATTGGAAGAAATTTCAGAAAACGTTCCGACAAAGAAGGAGCGTACTGTTTCGAGAAAAGAGAGGAGATTGTTCATAAAAAGAAAAACGTAAGAGAATTATTCACTAAATTCTTAATCTTCACTGATGCTCTGTATCATGAGTTCAAAGAGGATGGTTATAATTATAAGCAACCCACCGGTTTTGAGACCCAGCACTCAAAGAGAATAAAAAACCACAAGCCCCATAAGTCCTGACGTAAGGAGCACTCATTGTCTCAAAGAGGAGTGGACAGTGGAAATATATACATCCCCTCGATAATAGAGCTTCTTGAAGAGATAGAGCGTGAGCGCAAAAAAGGAACTTCCCGCAAGAAAACAGGCGATACCCATAATCGTAAGCCCTACCGTCATATTGTTTTCCAGATTCATGTAGAAAAAAAGCAGGAGTACGGAGGTTATGCTTGAGAGGAATATGATAAAAATCGTGAGCAGGTAAATGTTTTTTTTCATGAGAATTATATCAAAGAATGCTGAATAAGTTCGATTTCTATTGCGTAATGTATAGGTTTTTATTTTTCGTCCATACGAAGCCAGTGGTTTATTCGAAGCTTTCCAAGGCCGTATAGACATCAAAATTAAAATCCTATCCATTTCTTAATTTTTATATTCCCAACTTCTTGAAAAGACCATCCAATTCCGTTTTGTTCAGAGGTCTATATTCTCACTCTTCCAAATCTCCGAGCAGGATATTTTCTATGCGTATGCGTTTCAATTTTTTTACGGTATATTCGACCGCTTCGACCATACGACGGATCTGACGATTGCGTCCTTCGGTCAGCACTATGGCGAATTTTCCGGAACTGAGTCGGGTAATCTCTGCAGGCTTGGTCATCTTCCCGAGCACCATCACCCCTCGGCGCATATCCTCAAGGGCCTCGTCTTCTATACGACCGTACACTTCAACGGCATATTCCTTCTCGTGTTCATAGCGTGGATGCATAAGATAATTGGAAAGTCGTCCGTCATTGGTAAGAAGGATGAGTCCGGTGGTTTCTTTATCGAGTCGCCCAATAGGGAAAACCCGCTCGGGGATATCAACGACATCGAGAATGGAAGATTCTCCATCCTGTTTGCATGTGGTGATGATATCGCGGGGCTTATTGAGCTTATAATACACAAGTTCGCTTCGTTCCTCGATAACCTTGTCATTGATGATAATCTCATCTGTTTCTGGGTTCACAGATTGCCCAAGAGTGGCCTTTTCTCCATTCACCAAAACAAGTCCGCGAGTGATGTACTCCTCGGCCTTTCTTCGAGAACACACTCATGCCTGGCTCATATATTTTTGAAGACGCATAACTTCCCCTGTTTCACTTGATTGATTCATTGTTTGTGTTGTTTGAAAATATATAGTTACCTCTTGTGTAGAGTTTTGAAATATATCTTTTCCGACCCTGCAAGGGGGAGCTTTAGCTTTCCTGTGGAACTCGCTATTTTCTGAAAGCTCAGACAGTCCTCGGTAGCACTCGAAAAATATATTCTCAAAAACTTAGGTACCCTCTTTTTGTATATGCTTCATAATATGAAAAAAGAGCTTAAAAGCAAGTGACTTCTTTCCAAAAATTTTTTGACAATGCCCTCTTTTTCCATACAATGCTCCCGCTTCGGCATAAAGCTTTGCGGAGGGATGGCAGAGTGGTCGATTGCACCGGTCTTGAAAACCGGCAGGATGAAAGTCCTCCAGAGTTCGAATCTCTGTTCCTCCGCCATTTATGATATGTTTTTTAGAACTTAGTGCTTAGAAATAATCCTAAGAACTAAGTTTTTCTTTTTTTCTGGTGGGTTACTCAAGTGGCTGAAGAGGCGGGTTTGCTAAACCTGTAGGACGCTGTAAAGTGTCGCGAGAGTTCGAATCTCTCACCCACCACCATTTTTTAGGCGAAGTGAAGTTAGCTTCTCATATTTGTAATTTACTCAACTGTTTGAGAGATTCGAATAGAGGGTAAAATCGTGAAACGATTTTAAGATGACAATGATTTGTCATCTGGCCCGTAGCCGTCTCCGGCGACTGAGGAACGAATCTCTCACCCACCACCATTTTTTAAATACATTTCCTTTGGGCCTATAGCTCAGTGGTTAGAGCAGTCGGCTCATAACCGATTGGTCCCTGGTTCAATCCCAGGTGGGCCCACCATTAAGGTATAATCAATATATAAAAACTCTCTTCATCTTGAAGAGAGTTTTTATAATGGCCATTGTTAGTAGAAAATAAAAAGAGCTCACGGCAGTGAACTCTTTTTATAATTTATGCCTTTCCTCCTCGTTTTCGTTCCGTTTCTGTAAGGAATTTCTTTCGAATGCGGAGAGTAGAAGGAGTTACTTCTACATACTCGTCTGATCCGATGTAATCGAGACAATCCTCGAGGGTCATCTTTCGGATAGGGGTGAGACGAACCGCCTCATCCGTTCCGGAAGCACGCATATTTGTGAGTTGCTTGTTCTTGGTTGGGTTGACGATTAGGTCACCTCCCTTGAGGTGCTCTCCGATAACCATACCTTCATATACTTCCGTAGCTGGTTCGATAAGGATTGGTCCTCGTTCTTCGAGCTTCCAGAGAGAGTATGCCATAGCAGTTCCAGGAAATCCAGAGATCATAGATCCGACCTCACGTTTCTCGATTGCTCCCTTGTATTCATCATACTTGGAGAATGAACTGTACATGATACCCTCACCCTTCGTATCAACCGTGAATATAGATCGGAATCCAAGGAGTCCTCGAGTTGGAACTTCGAACTCCATAGAAGTGATTCCATTCTCTGTCTTCATATCAGTCATAAGTCCTTTTCGTTTTCCGAGGTGCTCGATGATAGTTCCAGAACATTCTTCCGGTACCCAGATTACCACGTTCTCCATTGGTTCCATCTTCTTTCCAGCTACTTCATGGAAGATAACCTGCGGAGCTCCTACTTGGAGTTCGAATCCTTCACGACGCATAGTCTCGATAAGAACAGAAAGGTGGAGCTCTCCACGTCCGGAAACTATATACCCGTTTCCTTCAGAATCGAGATCTACCTTGAGACCTACATTCATCTCAAGCTCCTTTTCGAGACGATCTCGGATATTACGAGAAGTCACGTATTTTCCTTCTCTTCCGGCAAACGGAGAGCTATTTACCATAAATTCCATTTTCAGAGTTGGTTCATCGATAGTGATGGGTGCCATAGGCTCTGCATCAGGAACGGATGAAACGGTTTCTCCTACATAGATGTCGGGAATACCTGCGAGAGTGATGATATCACCTGCCTCTGCTTCCGCAACTTCTACTTTACGCAGACCAAGCGTCGTAAATACTTTACTGATCTTTCCTGTTCGGCGCACCCCATCGTTTCCGATAACAGTAACCGTTTGTCCTACCTTTGCTTTTCCTTCGTATACACGTCCGATACCCATACGCCCGAGGTAATTATCATAGGCAAGGTTCGCAATCTGCATCTTAAACGGCTTTTCCGTATCGTTGGCAGCGGCTGGAACTTTTTCGATAACCATGTCGAAAAGAGGAGTGATGTCTTTCTTCTCATCCTTCAAATCGAGAATAGCCACTCCATCGCGAGCAACGGCATATATAACATTGAAGTCGAGTTGTTCATCGGTCGCTCCGAGTTGTACGAAGAGGTCGAAAAGCATATCGATAACTTCTGCTGGACGAGAAGTTGGTTTGTCGATTTTATTGATAACGACAATCGGCTTCAAACCGTGTTCAAGAGCTTTCTTGAGTACGAATTTTGTCTGAGGCATCGGACCTTCGTATGCGTCAACGACGAGGAGAACGGAATCCACCATTCGAAGTACACGCTCTACTTCTGAACCGAAATCGGCATGTCCGGGAGTATCCACGATATTAATCTTGGTTCCCTTGTACTCGATGGCGGTATT
>DNKW01000041.1:4630-10168 GCA_003488655.1 Candidatus Altimarinota bacterium
TTTCCGTGATCTACATGGGCGATAATGGCTATATTTCTGTATTGCATAAAAAAAGAAAAATTATAAATATGATAAAGCTCCGTACCAAAAAAGGAACCGAAAAATCGGTTGTACTTAAAAAGTTGTCCGTAGTATATAGAAAAATGAGAAAAAGCAAAAAGATTTTAACTCTTTTGGTCTTCTAGTTTTCTCAAATAATAAGTTTTATTATATCTTCATTTGAGACAATCGAGCACGTTCCGGTTTTGCTCGCACGAAGTTTTTCAAATTCTGGAAAATTTTTGGAAAGTGCAGAGAAAACGGTCTCGGAAATAAAGGCGTTAGATAGCACGGGAGACATATTTTTTCCATCAAAGACGCTACGAGCGAAGGGGATGCGCAAGTCTGCTTTTTTAAAAGATGTCTGAAAAAATAAATCCAACCACACTTTCACTTTTCAGATTTCTTGAGCAGCGACGTCCTCGCAGGTCTCATTATAAGAATGGGTATTGTTTCCTTGATGATCATCGTTTGCATAGGCGATATTGGTTCTTCTGCCGATCTCCTCTTTTGTTTTTGATACAAACTCTTTAAGGATGCTTACATCGGAACAAAGTATACTGGATTGAAACCCCCCATAAATACGCGAATCACTCACTCCTCCGAGGATTTTTGAGAAGAAAAATGTCCCCTCCATAATATTCGTATTTTGCAGGCTATTGGGGTAAATAACGGACTTATTTGCGGCACCATCCAAAAAAATAGAATTGTCGGCGCCTCAAATAAATTCCGCCTTTCTGAGAGTGTCTCCATAAAATCTTCTTTTACTCAATGAACCATTCATACATATCGCCTTATGGAGAGAGTCTTGTTGACTGAGATAGACTCTTCATTGGCGATCAATATTTACTGTATGAGAAAAACAAGAGGGTCAGAAAAACAATCATTCCGCAAGGCTATTCCCCTCCCAGGTAGCATTCTCACCGATTTTTTTATCGGTATCCGCTATAAATACAGAAGCATAACCGGCATCTTTAAAATGAGCATTTTGAAGACCAGAAAGGACAAATGTCCTACTAAATCCTTGGTCAAAATGGGCCTTTTCCAGCCCACGAAATACAAATGCTCCGTTGAAACTATTTTTCGATCGGGCACCATAAAGTACAGTATCGTCTTTTTGAGTCGGATGCGCCGATCCGACTATTAGGCTTGATCCTGAGTCGAGCCAATGAGAGTGTCTTCCGCCGGTTGTAACTTCTCCACGAAAAAATGAATTTTTTTCAATGAAAGAATATCAAAGTGCCCCCGGAGTGGATTCCTTCGAAAATCACGGAATGAATCTATCTATATCGTCTGGATGATGGCAAGAATAAGAGGTGAGCGGTCTTTTTAAAACTCGTCCGTAAGCACAGGAATTCTCTATCCAGGAATATGCTCCGGCATTGTCGTGGAAGGCAACAGAGAGTCTTTCTTTATTTCTGGAATACCAATTTATCTCTTCTTTTGCGTTGAAGGTACTGCGAAAGTGTCAGAATCGTCCGGCTTTATGGTGAAAGTGTAAATCGGACACGCCGATATCACCCTCGATTCTTGAAAACCAGAGCTGTGAGTTCATGATTTCTTTTCCTCGGAAAACGGTGGCTGCATTTTTTGGAGTAATATGTAAACCAAAGCCAGAAAAAGCACTTCATTCCGGTCAAAGTCTTACAAATTCCGGACGCGGATTACCCGCCAACTCCGAGATACTGTATATGAGCGTCCCGATAAAGCCTCTTGCCGAGTTGTCTCATGAAATGGCACAGAGTGCTCCGTTGATATTGCTATACATTTTGATAAGCACGCTCAGTGCTTTTTTTTGATCCTCTTGTTTGAGGGATTGGTAGCGAGAAAGAAGGGAGAAATAAAATGCATCGAATCGTTCTATGCGCGCCTTTATGCCGCTTTTCTCATTCTGTACAGTCACCTTGTTTGTGTCGGTGATAAATTCCAAAAAAAAGTAAAGCGCTGCCCCTATTTCTGTTGGATGAGAAAAAAGCGTCGTGAAAAAATGATCGGAGATATGGGTCGCGTGAAAATCCATTCTTTCAAAAAAATTCTCGCGGTCATTCTGTATTTTCGAAAGATTTTCCGTGAATTTCGGTGATTCCACGAATGTATGGTAGTTTTCGATAAATCAGCGTTTCCCTCCTTGGGTAATAACGGAATTTACATTGTGTAGAGTCTTTATCTGTACCTTCTCCATCTTTTCTCCCTCGTCTGATTGATTCTCCGAATCAGCCCTTTTTATAAAAAGAGGCTGGGTTATGAGAGTATGGAGCTTACGAAACATATAAATCTCATGAATACTAAACTGGCTTTCAGTATACCTCACTTGTACGAGAAAAGCAATAATTTGGAACAGGACTTTTGTTATAAAGAAGAAAAGCCCGAATCGCGTAGGCAATTCAGGCTTTTCTTTCTGTTTGGCTTTTTACTGTAATGCCTCGTATACTTCTCCGGAAATCTTCATAGACGGTGTGAGGGTTTTTGCTCCGATTGCCCACTTCGCGGGACAGGCGGTTCCGGGGTGCTCTCGCATAAACTGGAGCGCTTCAATCTTTCGGATAAGCTCAGCACTATTGCGTCCGAGCGGACCGGAAGTCACTTCGATGGCGCGGACGATTCCATCAGGATCGATGACGAAGGTTCCACGACCTGCGAGCCCGCTTGAGAAATCGAGGATATTATATATGGAAGCCACTTCCCCGTTATGATCGGAGAGCATGGTATAAGGAAATCATTCCATAAGCTTCTCGTGCTTCACCCATGCTCTGTGAGAGAAGTGTGTATCGGTCGAAGCCGCAAGAATAGTAACCCCGAGTTCGTCAAAACGTTTTCTCATATCCGCCATATCCTTGAGTTCCGTAGGACAGACAAAGGTAAAATCAGCGGGATAAAAAAAGAGAACCACCCATTCATCAGAAAGAGATTCGAGAGAAACGCGGACCTCATCGTCTTTTAGAGGATTGTATGCCGGAAGGTCGAAACTAGGTGCCGGTTCGTCGATTTTCACGAACATACAATCTTCAAAATCATTTGAGTGTGACATAGGTAGGAAAAGTGAAAAAATAGAAACTTCAGTTATCTTCGCGGATATATTTTTACTTCTCGTTCATATAAAGCCGTGGAAATCCTCGGATATACCAAGGCCATATGAACATCGAAATAAATATATATCCACTCCGATTCGGTAAAACAGGAATGTATAATAATATGATTTCTTACAATTTTTGCAAGAAATTTTGAAAAACGGGATATTTTTCTATAATGAGAAAAATATTTTCTAGGAAACTATCTATTTTATGAGCAATATAGAAACAAAAAACCCGGCAGTTTGTATAGAAAATCTCGATAAATACCTTGATGGGAATCGGGTGCTTTTCGGCATCAATCTCTCGATTGCTGCCGGTGAGGTATTCGGGTTTCTCGGGCCGAACGGAGCAGGAAAGACCACTACCATGAAGGCAATCCTCGGGCTTATTCGCCCAGACGAGGGAGTTATAAGTATTTTCGGTGATTCGACACTCTCCAATGAAACCAAGGAAAAAATCGGATTTATGCCCGAGAATACCTATCTCTACAAATACCTGACCGGACGCGAATTCCTCCGTTTCAACGGAAAGTTTTTCCCTATTCCGGAAATTGAATTGGAGGCAAGAATCGAGGAAATCCTCCACAAGGTGGGGCTCGATACTGCAGGAGACAAACTTCTGGCGAAGTATTCGAAGGGGATGCTTCAGCGCATCGGTCTTGGACAGGCGATTATTAATAATCCTTCTGTAGTGTTTCTCGATGAACCGATGAGCGGGCTCGATCCCATCGGACGCAAGATGGTCAAGGATTTGATTCTTGATCTCAAAAACAAAGGAACGACCGTGTTTTTCAATACTCATATACTCTCCGATGTGGAATCTATCTGCGATTCCTTCGCCATTATTCATCAAGGACACCTCGTGGCAAATGATTCCGTAAAAAATCTCGATAAACCGCTCGAAGAGTACTTCATCGAGAAGATTCACGAGAATACGGAAGGAAAGTTGGAGGTACGATAGGCTTTATCAATAAAAAGAAGATTTCTCCATGAATATGCAACAAATAATCGAGACGCCCAATCAGGAGAATGCTTTTTCAGAGCAAGAATTTGATGTGAAAAAGTGGTTACGAAAAAATCATCTCTATGTCGAAAATAAGGGGGAATCCCTTGCAATCAAGTGTCAATTATGATTTCATGCCAGCATGTGGGCTCATATCGGAAAATACAGCCAGGTAGGTTCCTGGATTGGGTATTATTACGAGGCGTGGGTTCGGTCGATTCTTGCCGAAAATTCGGAGATTAAAATCGTACGGAAGATTACGGCGATTCAGTGGAAAGTGGCAAAAATTCTCGAGGAACAGGAGTCTAAAGATTTCCGGCAATGCCTTCCAGATTTGCTCGTGGAAAAAGAGGATGGGTCATTGGCATTTCTCGAAATCAAGGCGTTCGCACCGGGAAACGGCCCGGTTATTTATGAAGATGCATTTTCCGGATACGAGAAATACCAAGAGCTCGGCATACCCACTTACTATGTTTTTATAGGGCATCCAGCAGAGAACTCACAGTATCGTTTCAACAGGTCATGAACCGAAAAACGAAAGCTCTTCAAGGAGCTTGAAACCCCGAGGAACGTTTCGATAGTTCCCGTCCCCATCATCGAACGGCTTTATTATTCAGTATCGGCAAACAGGATCAATGATGGGAGAAAAAACCGTTATTTCAAACGGCTCAGGGAGCGGGTTATCTTGGAAGTATGCGAACAATACAAGATGTTTGCACCGGAAGATATTCGTATGATCGAAAAAGAAATGCAAAAGTGAATTAATTAATTTCCTATTTTCATGTTTCCAGAGAATAAAAAAATCGGTATCGACCTCGATGAAACAATCGCTTCTGTTTTTGAGGCAGTTTTCGAGTACACAAAAACGTTCCATCCTCATCTTTTGCACCTAAAATTCAGTGATTTTACGCATCATGATTGGTGGAAAATAGATGCTTTGGGTTTCTCTAAAGAAGAGGCAATCGCATGCTGGAAGAAATTTGATGAGATAAATCCACTGGACACTAAAATCTCTCCCGTTCCCTTGAGTCAGGAATGAATCCGTCTTTTGAAAGAGCACGGATATAAACTCCACGCCATTACCGGTCGATCCGAATCATCACGAAGACAGTCTACGGAAGCGTGGATTAATCGTCATTTTCCCGATGTCTTCGAGAGTCTGACATTTACAAATCATGTAAAAATGGAATGAAAGATTCATAAATCGGAGGTCTGCAAACGCCTGTGAATAGAGCTTATGGTCGAGGATAACCTCGATTTTTCCTTGGAGCTTGCGGAGAATGGGATTAAAAGCTATGTTCTCGAACAACCATGGAACCGTAATAGAACGGAACGACATGAGAATATAAAAAGAGTGGCGAACTGGCAAGAAATTATAGATGATATCCAAAAAACACATGGCTAAAATCCTCGTAGGACTCTCGGG
>DNKW01000042.1 GCA_003488655.1 Candidatus Altimarinota bacterium
TAATGTGATACTGGACAGATGAAAATACAATATATTTAAGTGTATTTTAGAAAAGAATGCGGTGAGTTCGAGGAAAATCGAATCCCGTAGTGAACCGTACGTGTGTACGGAGAACGAGGAATGGAAATTTGACGAAGAAATCATCCATTCTTTTCTAAAATTAAGCAAGAACCTTAGCAACAACTCCGGAACCAACAGTTCGTCCTCCTTCACGGATCGCGAATCGAAGTCCTTGTTCCATCGCAATTGGTGCTCCAAGTTCGATAGTCATTTGGATGTTATCTCCAGGCATAACCATTTCCACTCCTGCAGGAAGCTCGATTGCTCCAGTAACGTCAGTAGTTCGGAAATAGAATTGTGGTTTATATCCCTTGAAGAATGGAGTATGTCGTCCACCTTCATCTTTTGTAAGTACGTATACTTCGGCAGTAAACTTCGTATGTGGCTTGATAGATCCTGGTTTTGCAAGAACTTGTCCTCGTTCAACCTGCTCTCGTTCAATACCTCGAAGAAGAAGACCAGCGTTATCTCCAGCCTGACCTTGGTCAAGAAGCTTGTGGAACATCTCGATTCCAGTAACAGTAGTAGTCTGAGTATCTCGAACTCCAACGATTTCGATAGTATCACCTACTTTGATAACTCCTTGTTCGATCTTACCAGTAACAACCGTACCTCGACCTTTGATGGAGAATACATCCTCAACCGGCATGATGAATGGCTTGTCAAGAGCTCGTTCTGGGATTGGTACGTATTTCTCGATAGCTTCGAAAAGTTCGAGAATAGTCTTCGCTCCCCATGCTTTATCCATATCTTCTGGGAAATCAAGAGCGACTTTTCCAGAACCACGGATAACAGGAAGTGTATCTCCAGGAAATTCGTACTTAGTAAGAAGTTCACGGATTTCCATTTCAACGAGATCAAGCATTTCTGCATCATCTACCATATCACACTTATTCATAAATACCACGATGTATGGAACACCTACCTGACGAGCAAGAAGGATGTGCTCACGAGTTTGTGCCATAGGTCCGTCAGTTGCAGCAACGATAAGAATCGCAGCATCCATCTGAGCAGCACCAGTAATCATGTTTTTTACATAATCGGCATGTCCTGGACAGTCAACGTGGGCATAATGACGAGTAGCTGTTGCATACTCGATGTGAGCAGTATTAATAGTAATACCACGTGCCTTTTCTTCTGGAGCTGCATCGATTTTATCGAAAGCAGTAACATCTCCTCCGAACTTTTTTGCAAGAACGATAGAGATAGCTGCGGTAGTGGTAGTCTTACCATGATCTACGTGTCCGATGGTACCAATATTTATATGTGGTTTGGAACGGTCATAAGTTGCCATAATAGAAAAAAAATTATAATAAATAAAAAGCCTATAAATAATATGGAAAAAACAAAAAAAGCAAATAATTATTTGTTAACTTTATTCATCTTTCGAGTAATGCGATCTACTGCTCGTTTGAGCTTTTTGTGTGCATGAGTTGTGAGACGTGCCATAGTTAGATTTTGTTAATGTTTACAGAATATTTCTTAAACTTTCGTAGAACAATCTCAACAGCATTAAGAAGCCAAGTGGTATGTCCTTCAAAAGCAAGTCGTTCCTGGAGTTTCTTGTAGTGTTTAATAGTATTCGCTACCTTATTTCCAGATTTTGCCCCTTTGACATTTACCGAATAATTCAGTTGTCGAGGTCTTTTGTTACTCACTCCCATAAGAGAAAAAAATAGATAGATAAGATAGAAAAAAATGGTGGAGTCTAAGAGAGTCGAACTCTTGACCCCCTGCGTGCAAGGCAGGTGCTCTAAACCAACTGAGCTAAGACCCCATGTGTAAAATTGATTGTAATGGCGGAACTGACGAGACTCGAACTCGCGACCTTCCGCGTGACAGGCGGACGCTCTAACCAATTGAGCTACAGCTCCATAATAAATAGGTCTATGATTAACAGAAGCGGGGAGGAGTATATGAGAAAATATTGAAAATGCAAATTTATTTTAAAAATAATTTTTTACGGTCCTCATATCCAATATTTTTCCAAAAAAATACAAAAAACTCCTCCGCTTCAAAAGAGTGGAGGAGTTTTGGAAGATACTATTATTCTTCATCATCGAATTTCACTCCACGTTCTGCACGAATCTTTTCAGTAAGTGCTGCTGGAACTGCGGAGTAATGGGAAAATTCCATAACATAGGTCGCTCGTCCTTGGGACATAGAACGAAGATCTGTGGAATATCCGAACATTTCTCCGAGTGGAACGTATGCTTTGATAATCTTTGCCATTCCTCGCTCGGTCATCTCGATAATCTGACCTCGTTTGGAGTTAATACCTCCGAGTACATCTCCCATATATTCTTCCGGAGTATTCACTTCCACGAGCATCACTGGCTCGAGAAGAGTTGGACGAGCTTTCTTCGCTGCCTCTCGGAAACATTTCGAAGCGGCAAGCTTAAAGGAAAGTTCGTTGGAATCGACATCATGGTAAGAACCGAATGTCAGAGTCGCTCGTACATCAACCACCGGGTAACCGGCAATCATACCTCGAGACCAAGAATCACGAAGCCCCTTTTCAACCCCCGGGATATATTCCTTTGGAATCGTTCCTCCGACAACCTTGTTGATAAATACATTCTCTTCTTTGAACTCCGGATCTGCCTTTCGTTCGTCTGAAGTGATTGGTTCGAAAGTAATGATAACATGTCCATACTGTCCACGACCTCCCGTTTGTTTCTGATGCTTGAACTCTGCATCCACTACTTTTTGAGTAATAGTTTCTCGGTACGCAACCTGAGGAGCTCCGACATTGGATTCTACTTTAAATTCTCGTTTCATTCGATCAACGATAATCTCCAGATGCAATTCTCCCATTCCGGAAATAATTGTCTGGTTCGTTTCTGGATTGGATGTCACACGGAATGAAGGATCTTCTTCTGCAAGCTTACTCAAAGCCATACCCATTCGCTCCTGATCCGCTTTCGTCTTTGGTTCCACGGAGATAGAGATAACCGGTTCTGGGAATGTCATTCGCTCAAGAACCACTGGCTTATCCACTTCACAGAGAGTATCCCCTGTCTTCGTATCTTTGAGTCCGATAACGGCTCCGATATTTCCAGCTGGGATTTCCTCGATTTCCTGTCGATTATTGGCATGCATCTGAAGGAGACGACCGATACGCTCTTTTTGTCCAGAGATTGGATTATACACATACGAACCAGATTTCAGGGTTCCGGAGTAGACTCGAACGAAGGTGATTCGACCTACGAAAGGGTCCGTTGCAATCTTGAATGCAAGAGCCGTAAGAGGTTCGTCTTTATCTTGTTTGTACGTGATTTTCTTCTCGATATCGTCTTCATCGGAACCGGTAATAGTTCCTTCATTTACATCAAGCGGAGATGGGAGATAATCTACCACCGCATCAAGTACGAGTTGAACTCCTTTGTTCATAAGAGAAGAACCACACATAAGTGGGTAAATGGAACTCGTGATAGTACCAAGTCGGAGGCCCTTCTTGATCTGTTCAACTGTAAGGGTTTCGGATTCCATATATACTTCCATAAGTTCGTCTGATTGCTCTGCAGCTTTTTCGATAACATCAAGTCGCATCTTCTGTGCTTTTTCAAGGTATTGTGCTGGGATTTCCGCTTCGATTACCTTTTCTCCCATCTTTCCTTCGAAAGTATAGGATTTCATACCAACGAGGTCGATAATCCCTTCGAACTTATCTTCTTCACCCATAGGCATCTGGATCGCGATAACCTTATTTCCAGAAAGACGTTTCTTGATAGAATCGTAGGTCATTTGGAACGAAGCACCGGTCTTGTCCATCTTGTTTGCGAAGGCAATTCGTGGAACACCGTATTTGTCCGCTTGTTTCCAAACTGTTTCGGATTGAGGTTCCACTCCCTGCGATGCATCGAATACTGCAACTCCTCCGTCAAGTACACGCATAGATCGTTCTACCTCAATAGTAAAGTCAACGTGACCCGGGGTATCGATAAGATTGAACTGAGTCCCCTTCCATTCGCAAGTGGTCGCAGCGGAAGTAATAGTGATACCTCGTTCCTGCTCCTGTGCCATCCAGTCCATAGTCGCAGCCCCTTCATGAACTTCCCCGATTTTGTGGGTTTTTCCGGTATAGAAAAGAACGCGCTCGGAAGTAGTCGTCTTACCCGCATCGATGTGGGCGATGATACCGATATTACGGATGTCTTTTAGTTCGGTTGCAATTGCCATAAAAAATAATTAAGAGAAAAATAAAAAATATTCCTTATAATGAGAAACTTTTGAAAAATAATGAAATTCGTATGAAAATCGCGTACCGAAGTGAGGCGTACTAGAGAGTACGAGATGAACGAGGGAGGCAAGATTTAAACACGATGTTCGTATTTTGCAAAGGATTTCTACAAAGAATTTGGGAGGATTGTATGGGAAAGGGGCTTTTAGTCAAATTTAATTTTCTCTTCCACTTCCGTCCGTTCCTCACTTCCAATTGTCGCAATCGGAGTCAGAAACTCCTCCACCTGACGTTCTTGTTCGCTCATGCTCTCTGAGATTTTTTTGAGCTCGGACTCATTGAGTTTCTTTGTCCGCATCCCTTCCTTTCTATTTACAATCTCTTTCCGGATTTCCGGATGAAGACTCTCCTTGGAGTTCATAAGCCCGATGGATTCCCGAGTCAAGAGGATATTGGCAGCATTCTGAAGGGAGATATGCCGATCATAGTTAGCGATGAGATTCACGATAGTTTCGCGGTCTTGGGGGTCGAAATCGGCAATCGTGTCATATTCCGAGATCTTTCGGAGACTCATAAGAATCGGCTCTATGGCTTCGGGGGAGATGACAGAGAATGAAAACCCCTCCTCGACGAAACTCAGTGTTTTGAGTTCAGAAAGTTCATTTGCCGGAACCACGAAAAACACCGTCGAATATATCTCTGGGAGACCCTGATATTTACGGGCGGTGGATTTGACCTGTTCAGGAATATATGTTCGGATGCTCTTGGATTTCTTCGCATCAAATACCACATATTGTCCGAGAAACGGTATGACTGCGTCGGGTTTGAGTTTGGTAAAAAAGGATGGAAGATTCGCATTTTCGTGAACGGTGAAACCGATGGCAGGCTTCTGGCAGGTTTCACGCAGACGAGAGAGAACCATTTGTTCGTGATCATTCCATATACGGGTCTGCTCTTCGAGAATATTTGTCTGCTTCTCCTCATCTTCGCGTCTGATGCGTTGTCGCTCGTCTTCGAGCGCTTTCTCAGCACTCGCGAGCTTATGAATTCGTTCCTCGAATTCTTTCTGTTTCCGTACTTCCTCCGAAGTGTGGCGAACGAGCACATCCTTGGTTTCCCCGAGCTCCTTTTCGAGATATTTACGAGCCGACTGAAGCTCGGTTTTTTCAATCGAGACGGTTTCGTGTTTTCCGGCGAGCTCATCCCGCTCTTTTGAGATCTTCTTAACGTCACTCTTCAGTTCTCAGAGCTCCTCAGACTTTCTCTCAAGTTCCGTTTCGAGTCGTATTTTACTTTCCGTGAGACGAGTCTTATCCCGTTCGAGAAGCAGAAGTTTCTCGTTGAAACTTCCTCAGTCCTGTTTTTTTGAGAGAAGAAAAATCGTATACCCTATACAGAGGATGAGGATGATGAGAAGAATGACGATAAGGATGTTCATAAAATGATGAAGTGAGATTTTACTACTAATACTGATTATATGAAAAAGTTTGTTTCACCAAATCCTTTTCTTGCTTTTTCCTATTTTTCCCTATAATCAAAGCGGTAATTACCCTTTCTAAAGACTATTCTCCTCTCATGTCCAAAAAAAAGACGAAAAAATCCCGACCCACCTGGAGCTATGAACTTCGCAACACGATTGTCGGATGGTTGCTCCTTTTTCTCGGGATTCTCGTGCTTGCCGGAGATACAAATTCTACTGTGGGTTCGATTGTAGCCGATATTGGGACAATTATTTTCGGTACGGATTTTCGATGGATTTTCGCTCCGATCGTCACGGTTCTTGGGAGTCTCATTATCATCAATAAACTCTCTTGGAGTATGGTGCGACTCATCGGACTTCTTATGTTCTGGATATCGGTCGTATCTCTTGAAAATATCTTTTCTCATCCGTACGAAGCGGGGCTTCTGGATTTTGGGAGCTTCTTTGTATCCTTCCTCGGATATACGCCCGCTCTCGTTTTCCTCATCGGTGGATTCCTTGTTTCTCTGTACCTCACTCTTCGTATCTCGTATCGTAAGATTTTTGGGAGTATTCACCAGAATCTTCCGTCCATCCCCACTATTCACACAGTCAAACAAACGATAAAAGACACGAGCAAGGCTCTAAAAGATGAGATGAGAGAAGATAAAAATGATGCCTTCTATAAAGATAAGGCAAAGGAATTGGAAGACCAGATTAATCTTCTCAAAAAATCTCGAGCCATTCCAGAGAAAACAGTAAAAGAGACTCCGAAACATATTCAAATTGAGAAAAAGGAAAACAAGGGAATCCTTGCCGGGTTTTTCGGCGTATCCGATGAATCTTCGAGGGAACCCATCTCCAAAGCGAAACAATTGAGCGTTGCAGACATCCCGAAAAAGGAAGTAAATAAACCGGATTTCGGCAAATGGGAATTCCCAAGCACGAAGCTCCTCGATAATGTTTCCCATGAAAATGTCATCGATGCGAAGGAAATCGAACAGAAGTCCTTGGAGATTCAGAAAACTCTCCTTCATTTCAAAATCGACGTGACGATGATCGGAGAAAAGGTGGGGCCGACCGTGGTTCAGTACCGTCTGAAGCCCGCCGAGGGAGTCAAACTCAATCGCATCGAGAACCTGAAAAAAGACCTCTCTCTTGCTCTCAAGGCGAAATCCATCCGCATCCAGGCTCCTATACCGGGAGTTGGACTGGTCGGTATCGAGGTTCCAAACGATAAGCGTGATATGGTGGGAATCCGGGAGGTTCTGGAACATCCGAATTTCATCAACCATAAATCCAATCTCGCCATGGCGGTTGGAAAAGATATCAATGGGGAATATATCGTTGCCGACATGGGAAAGATGCCACATCTCCTCATCGCCGGACAGACAGGGTCAGGAAAATCGGTCGGGATGAATGGGTTTATTTTGAGTCTCCTCTATAAAAATTCGCCCGATATGCTCCGTATGATCATGGTGGATCCGAAACGGGTCGAGCTCGGTATCTACAATGGCATTCCCCATCTTCTAACTCCCGTCATCAACGATCCGGAAAAAGCGCTCAATGCGCTCAAGTGGTCGGTTGCGGAGATGCTTCGTCGGTATGACATCCTGCAAGTGGCTCGAGCAAGGAATCTTGGAGAATACAATGAAAAAATATCACGAAAAGACCGGATGCCCCATATCGTCATCATCATCGACGAGCTCGCGGATCTCATGATGAGCGGAAACAAAAAAGAGGTCGAGAATGCCATTGCCCGCATTGCCCAAATGGCTCGAGCGGTCGGTATGCACTTGATTGTCGCAACCCAGCGTCCATCCGTAGATATCATTACTGGGCTTATCAAAGCAAATATCCCGAGTCGAATCGCTTTTACTGTCGCCTCTCAAATCGATAGTCGAACAGTGCTCGATAATATGGGAGCGGAGGATCTCCTCGGAAACGGAGATCTCCTCTATTCTCCGGTTGGTTCCTCTGCTCCAGAGCGTATTCAGGGTGTCTATGTCAGTACCGAGGAGGTGGAAGCGGTGGTGAACCATATTAAGCGAACCATCGATCCCGCCATGCTCGAAGACATCTATGATGCTTCCATCGTCGATGGAGATCGAGGGAATTTCGAGGGAAGTATGAACGATGGAAGTCGTGAATACGATGAGGATCCAAAGATTGTCGAGGAAGCCATACAAGTCGTTCGTGCCGAATGAAAGGCTTCCACATCTATGCTTCAGCGTCGCATGAAGCTCGGATATGCCCGTGCTGCCCGAGTAATCGATATCCTCGAAGGAATGGGAATAGTGTGACCGGCGGATGGAAGTAAGCCGAGAGAAATATTGTAAACAACAAAATACCCACATCCAAATTTGGATGTGGGTATTTTGTTGTTTATTTTTCGAGTCTCACTACTGTTTCTATATGGTGCGTATGCGGAAACATATCCACAGGAATGATATCCGTGAGCCGATAGTCGGAATTCGCGAGAATATAGTCGAGATCTCGTGCCAGCGTTGCAGGGTTGCAACTCACATAGATAATCTCTTTTGCATTGAATTTAAGAATATCAGGAAGCGCATCGGGATGCATTCCATCTCTCGGCGGATCTATCACAAGAGAGATATTTTTTATTCAGACATTTTCTTCTAAAAATCTCGGCAGGAATTTTTCCGTTTTTTCATTGATGAATGTTATGTTCGTGACTCCGTTTTTCAGAGCATTCTTCGCTCCATCCTTGCTCGCTTCCGCGACAAGTTCCACACTGTAGACGTGTTCAAAACGGTCAGCCAAGAGTATTCCGATGGTTCCGGTTCCGGCATAGAGATCGAGGAGTGTTCCTCCGCTCGTTTTCATACAATCTCGAACCACGCTATAAAGTTTCTCAGCCCCGAGCGAGTTTGTCTGGAAAAAGCTCTTCGGATTGATTTCAAACGATTTCCCAAGAAGATTCTCTGTGATGGTCGGCTTCCCTTTCATAAGTATCGCTTCTCCAGTAACGATATCCGCCCGTCCGGAGTTGAGGAGGAGGTAGATGGACGCGATATGTGGGAATTGTTCCATAAGTTTTCCTGCAAATATAAGGATATCGCCCTCGTATTTTCGGTTGTATTCTTCAAACTCGTGGTTCACACTTAGGATAAGCATAATCTCTCCGGTGAAGTGCGCTTTACGAACAACGAAGTGTCTCCAGAATCCGACATTGATTTTCGGGTCATAGGTCGGAAGCCCTGATGCTCTCGAATAAGTGTTCATCTCGCGAAATATGGCATTTATTTCGTCGTCGGCAAGCACACAGAAATCACAATCGATGATTCTATCAAATTGCCCTTGGGCGTGGAATCCGAAACGAAAGTCATCATGAATTCCTTCTTTTTCGGAAATATATTTCCCCCAAGAAAATTCCACCTTGTTGCGGTATCCGTAGATCTCGGGAGATGGAACGATGGAATGAAAAATCGGCGTCATCGCGAGCGAAGCGTGGCGATCTCTTCATTCTTTTCAATCAGAAGCCAATAGATTGCCACGTCACTCCGTTCCTCGCAATGACGAGGAAGACTCGTCCCAATACTTCTCTATATAATGAAAGGCCTCTTTCACCTGTTCCGATTTGATTTTCAATTGCTCTTCATACGCGATGGGGAGCCATTTACATCCGCCATATACCTGGTAATGAGCGGGGAGTTCCTGTTCAAGCGGGGATTTTTTTACCGTATTTACAATCTGTGCTTCAAAGTAATTGGTGCGAACTTTGAGTATTCGAAGATTTACGATGCTTAAGGGGACGGCACCTCATGCGATAATAATTTTCCGACCATCTGGAGCCATAGCAAGACCCTTTCCGCCAAAAATCAGTTTATCAATACGGATATTTTCAAGGATTTCATTTTTTTTCATTTTAATAGGACAATAAGAGATAACGTGCCGGATTATAGTAAAAAATGGAAATTTATCAATAATAAAATCCCCCTACATCGGTTTGATGTAGGGGGATTTTATGGGCTTTTTTTAAAATTCGAGAGAAGTATTGGTGAGTCCATAGAGAGTTCCGTCCATGCTCTTGAATTGTGTTTCTCCGAGATTAAGCACTGTTTTTGATGCTGTTTTTTTGTAAACAAGAGTCACAAGAGGAGTTTTCTCTGCGATATTCCTCGGTTTCTTGAAGAGAAGAGTAATGGTGGAATTTCCTGGAATATTGGAATTTTTTATAACCTCCACTTCCTTGTCTTCAGAAAAAATATCGTTGATATTGAGTCCTTCCGGGTCAAAAGCAAGGGAAAGATATATTTTAGAAACATTCTCTAAACGGCTATTCGTTTGAATTTTCAGCATATCTGTACCGGTTCCCGCATTTATAACACTGATGTCTGCAGAAACAGCGGTCGTCTTGTCGGTGGAATTGATAACGGAAGTTTGGAGACGGGTTCCTATGTCAGTACCGAAGAGAAATGTATTGATGGAAAAAGCAAATGCGAGACTTGCTACAATAATCACCGTATTCTTTTTGGAATTTTGCTTCTTATAATCCTGAAATAGGTCTCTCATAGGGATAGGGATATGGACAATGAAATAAATACCTGTGTATTGTATACGATAATGCCCACCAAGTCAAATTTTTAACTTTTTTTTCAAAAATTTTGACAAAGGCACACTTTTCTATACAATGCCCGCACTTCTTTCGCCGCTTTAGCTCAGTTGGTAGAGCAACGGTCTTGTAAACCGTAGGTCGTCGGTTCGACTCCGACAAGCGGCTCCATTATAATTATATTTTTGAATGGTTCAGTTGTAAAAGTTGAAAGATGAAAATCTCTTCTTGAAACGAGTAACTATGGACTTTTTTCTTTTTGGGTCGGTTCCAGAGTGGTCAAATGGGGAGGACTGTAAATCCTTTGGCTTCGCCTTCGTAGGTTCGATCCCTACCCGGCCCACCATTT
>DNKW01000051.1 GCA_003488655.1 Candidatus Altimarinota bacterium
TGTCCGATGGCGTGCAGTTTCTGCGCGACCGGAAAACTCGGATTCACGAGGAATCTTGATTTTACTGAAATCGTGGAACAGATGATGATTGCGGTGCACCACCTTGCAAAAGAAGATAAGCGTCTCCGAAACGTCGTGTACATGGGAATGGGAGAACCGTTCCTGAACTATGAAAACGTGAGGCATTCCATCGAGATTGCCTGTTCACAGAAAAAACTCGATCTTTCCAGTCGCCGCATCACCGTCTCCACTTGCGGGATCATCCCGGGAATACAGAAAATCGCCGAGGATTTTCCTCAGGTTTCGCTCGCTATTTCTCTCCATGCACCGACCGACGAGGCACGCCGTGTTATTATGCCCGTCGAGCAGACCTATCCGCTCGCGAATCTTATGGAAGCGCTCGACGCATATGTCGTAAAGACGAACAAGCGGATTTTCTACGAGTACATCATGATTAACGGACTCACCGACCGTCCGGAGTATGCGAAAGCCCTTGCTGACCTCCTCCACGGACGACTCGCTCACGTGAATTTCATCCCCTATAATCCAGGAGAGGGAAGTTCCGATTCCAAGATGTTGCCAACTTCCAAGGTTATGATCAAGAAATTCCAAGATGCTTTAGAGCTTGCGGGAGTTCCCTCCACTATCCGCCACACCATGGGAGATGATATCGATGCTGCCTGCGGACAATTAGCACTCAAAGAACAGGAAGGGAAATAACTGTCATTCCGAAATTTTTCGAAAAAAGAGAGTGCCGAAGAGAAGAGTATGCCGAGAAAAATGTTCGGAATCTACCATGTATGAAGAAATCCAAGAAGTTGGAAGATTCTGAAACGAGTTCAGAATGACGATAATTATTAAAATTACGAATATATATATGGAATCTCTTCTTTTGAATCAGGATACAACTCTCATCGAACCGAAGAAAACGAGACGGGAGATTCAGGATGAAATCCGAAAGCAAAAAGCTCTCGTAAAAGCTGCAAAGAAAGCATCTTTTCGCCGAAAAACCGAGAAGAAACTCGCCGAAAAAGCAGAGAGAAAAGTGATGCACAAAGTGAATAATGCCAAGCGAAAACTCGAGAAAAAGATTGAGATTAAAGCCCTGAGGTGAAAACAGCCAATAAATTTTAAAAAATAGCACGAGTAATCGTGCTATTTTTCCATCAGAAACCGTATCAGCTGCAAACTCACCAGTGTCTTTTTAAGGTTCTTCCTCGGGTTCGAAAGCGCTCTATAGAGCCACTCTATATTCATTTTTCGCATCCATTCAGGAGCGCGCTTTTCCGTACCAGCCCAGAAGTCCAAAAGTCCGCCAACCGTGAATACAAGACAATTCTTTTCTTCGATTTTTTTTCTGTTTTCTTCTGCCCAAACTTCTTGCCGTGGCGTCCCGCGCGCAATCAGAAATATTCGGATAATTCCTTCTTTTTTCGGTTCCATACCACCCCAATCAAATTCTTCAAATCCATTCTGAGCGGACACGACACTATATTCAAAAGTCCTCGTTATATATTCTGACGATAGATCAATCGTCTTTTTGGTACTTCCGTAGAGAAGAATCTCCACTTTCTTGTCTTTTGGAAGATGCGCGAGGAAATACGTTAAAAAGTCCGTCCCATTTAGGTTCGGAAGCTCTTTTCCGAAGTGTTTTTTGTAGAGAAGCTTGAGGGCGATGCCATCAGGCAAGAGAAAATCCCCCGAAAGAAGCGCTTTTTTGAGTGATTCTTTTTCCGGAGAAGTGCTGTCTTTGTCCAATGAATTAAGAATGATATTTGCGAAATAGAGGAAGTGTATAAGGGAACTTCCTTTTTTTTCATAGGACTGCAGAATATCTTTCGTCGTCTTTTCCGCATCGGAGAGGGTGAGCGAGGAAAGGATTTTTCAGAGACTTTTATTCATTTTTCATACTTATTTTTTAGAGACTTTTCTCTAGTATAAGATAAAATACAAAAAATCAACTGCTTCTTTTTGAATTTTTCCGCTTTTTTGATACAATGAAGAAAATCATTACCTGGACTTATGACCCCAATCGAATTTATCATCATTCTCATCATTATTGCCACTCTTCTTTCCGCCGTGTTTCTCTACACGAAAAGACGGATAGATTTCCGCCGTTCCATCGATATGGTGTTCCTCCGTATTTTGATCCCGAAAAAGGAGAGCGAACAGGATGAGCGAAAGGAAACGACCCGCGACTTTAAGGAACAGATCAGTCTCATGGAACAGCTCCTTGCCTCTTTCAAATCTCTCCACTCGGGCGGACTCAAGTCCAAACTCTTCGGTCAGGATTACGTCTCCCTCGAATACATCGCTCATAAACAGGAGATATATTTCTACGTCGTGGTGCCAAAAAAAGCGAAGAACCTTATAGAAAAGCAGATTAGCGCTTTTTATAGCGATGCGGTTATCGATGAAACGGAGGAGATAGACATCTTTCAGGATAAAAAAGTGGTAAAAGGGGTGGAACTGGTTCTTTCCAAGTCTTTTCATTATCCCATCAAAACGTATCAGAAACTTGAGAGTGACCCGATGAATACGCTTCTCTCAACACTCGGAAAGCTCGGCGAGACGGAAGCGGCTTCCATCCAGATCCTTCTTTCCCCCATATCCGATACGTGGCAGAAGTCCGTAAAGAAAACAGAAAAACACAAGGGAGGAAAATTCTCTTACAATCCACTTTCTTGGATAACGGGATTTTTCGGCATTCTTTTTTCTTCCCATGATGAAGGAAAAAAGGAAGATTCCAATGAGAGCGAGGATGAGGACGGAGTGATGAAGGAGAAGCGCAAAAAGACGGGATATGAAGTCGTGATCCGTATCATTACGACCGGAAACGACGCCTATATGGTGGAATCGGAGATCAAGAATATCACTTCCTCTTTTTCCCAGTATTCCATCGCCATGGGAAATGGCTTTAAGCCGGAAAAGAAAACCAATCTGGACGGATTTATGCGTGAGTATATCTTCCGGCACTTTCCTTTTTCTTTTGCCAGAAAATCGGTTCTCAATATCGAGGAAATAGCCTCTATTTTTCACTTCCCTCATTCTAAATACAACAAAACTCCCGAGATTCGTTGGCAGAACTTCAAGATCGTGAAGGCGCCGGTCAATCTTCCGAGCGAAGGGATACTTCTCGGGTATAATACATACAAAGGTATCACAAAAGAAGTTCGTGTCCAGAACGAAGACCGTTTTCGGCATTTTTACATCATCGGGCAAACGGGTACGGGTAAGTCCACGGAACTTCAGGTGATGGCACGACAGGATTTCAAGCTCGGAAACGGGGCATGTATTATGGATCCGCACGGAGAACTCGCACTTGATCTTCTCCCCTTCGTTCCTCGTGAGCGCGCGGACGATGTCATCTATTTCGATCCGGCGGATATGTCTCGTCCGATGGGAATCAATATCCTTGAAGCGACCACCGACGATGAGAAGCAGATGGTGACACAGGATTCCATGAATATCATGATTAAGCTCTTTGGTGCCGAAATTTTCGGGCCCCGCATCCAAGATTACTTCCGAAACGGAGTTCTGACCCTTATGGATTACCCGGGAGGGTGCGCGCTCACCGACATTATGCGACTCTTCACCGATGAGGATTTTCAGAAAGAGCGCCGACGCACGCTCAAAAATCCGATTGTGAAAGCTTGGTGGGATTTCACCTATGCCAAGATGGGAGACCGTGAAAAAGGAGAGATTATCCCCTACTTTGCGGCAAAATTCGGGGGATTCATTACCAATACGATGATGCGGAATATTATCGGACAAACCAAGAGCTCTTTCGACGTATTCGATATTATGCAACAGAAAAAACTTCTTTTCATCAACCTCTCGAAAGGAACGCTCGGAGATATCAATTCCACGCTCCTGGGACTCATCATGGTTTCCAAAATCCAGATGGCGGCGATGCGTCGCCAGAACGTTGCCAAAGAAGATCGAAGCGATTTCTTCCTCTATATCGACGAGTTTCAGAATTACGTCACAGACTCCATTGAGTCCATCCTTTCCGAAGCCCGAAAGTACCGCCTCGGGCTCGTCATCGCCCACCAGTACTTAGGACAGCTCCAGAAATCGGACGCACTCACGAAATCGAACCTGAACCTGAAAGATGCGATATTCGGTAACGTGGCAAATAAAATCTGCTATCGAATCGGACCCGAAGATGCGGAATTCATCTCCAAGGATTTCGCTCCGGTGTTCTCTAATCAGGATCTCGTGAATATCGACAACCGTAAGGCAGTTATGCGACTCTGTATCGATGGACAGGCAAGTTCCGCATTCAGTCTCACTCCCGTGAACCCATATCTCGAGAAAGGTGATCCCATGCTCGCCCGAGCCTACAAGGAACTTTCCCGGCTCAAGTACGGACGGGATCGCGAGTTCATCGAAAAAGAGATTATCTTTAGAATCGGAGCGTAGATAATAATTGTCATTCCCGTGAAGACGGGAATCTACCTTGTATTTTGGATATGAAACAGATTCAAAATACCTTTTATAATCGGAAGATTCCAGATATTTTTCGAATAAAATTAAGCAACTTCTACAAACCTCTATAGTCGAAAAATTCTGGAATGACATATTTAATATATACTTCTTTTTCTATGAAACTTATCCTTTCTCTCCTTCTTTTCTTTCTCTCATTCGGGAGTGTTTTTGCTGCAGACGAGACAGCGCCCGTCGCCGATCTCATGAGCTATGAGGGATACAAAAATAATGTGGAAAAATATTGTAAACTAGACAAGACCGTTCCAAACAGAAATCAGCTATGGGTGGACTGGGAAAAAGAAAGTCTCATAAAAAAAGAACAGGTGATATATGCTGATATCACCAAAAAAGAAGAAGGGGACAGGGAATATAAAAGGCATCTCGGAGATATCAAGGCGGATCCTTCCAAGATAGACACTATAGAGAAATTCTCTCTTGGGCCAGCATTCCTTGAGAAAGCATCCTATACGTACAAGGAAACTATGGGGGCCATATATGCTTGCGCGGTTATGAATGCAAAAGTTCGAATAATCGGCACTCTTATGACGAAAATCCCCATGACGCAGTCCAATACAAAGGAAAGGTATCAAAAACAGCTTGATTATATACGAAAAGCTGCGGGAGAAAAGTGTCGAATAACAGGAGATACTTCCGAGCTTTCTATCAAAAAAACGCTCTTGGATAATACTACGTATCAATATTGCAATTATCGGCAGTACCTCCATTATCTCGACAGTGTTTCAAAAAAATCTCTCGATGTCTATTACAAGATAAGCAAGGAGGGAACCACAACAGAGAATATAAATCTCCTTAAGAATACCGACTCGGCTGCCATGGAAATCTCCCGATCCGCAGGAAAAATTACGTCGGAGATTTCCCATACGAGAGAGGTTTTCCCGCAAGCAATGGTGGCTTTCACAGAATTTGAAAAAACGTATGCCTCGCATATAATTTTGGAGTTTATCCTTCAAGACTATCTTGATTTAAGAGAAACCCTGAAACAACTCCTGAATCCCATCGGACAGGTGATATATAAGGCTTCCAATGCGCAGAGCCCGGGGAAATAGAGATTCCCAAAAACGCGAATTTCTTCGTCATCTGCGTCAAAATTCATTCACCGTAGCAGTACTACGACTCATTGGAATTTTAACTGGATTCCTTGAACTTCATCGTTTTTGAAGAATCTCTACAATTTTCTAGTTTCTCCCCAACAACCCCGCCATATCCTCCTTCAATTTCGCCGTATACGTCACGGGTGTTTTTTTGCTCGGGTGCACGAAACTTATGCGGCTTGCATGAAGGAGCTGTCGTCCTACCCCATACATTCTTTTTGCGAAGGCATTTTCCTGTTTATTCCCATAGGTGGTATCTCCGAGAACGGGACATCCGATGGAGGCAAGGTGAACGCGAATCTGGTGCATGCGCCCCGTTTCGAGCACGCATTCAACGAGACTGTATTTCCCGTGTATTCCCGTTTCAAGCACTTTGTAGTGTGTGACAGCGGTTTGTCCGCCCTCATCATCGATGATGATTTTATTCTCCCGTTCGGCGTTTTCCAGCCGTCGGAGTTTTCTGCGGATGACACCGCGGGTTTCCGGAGGAGTTCCGAGACAAACCGCGAGGTATACTTTCTCTATTTTATTGGATTGAAGCGCATTGAGCATAAAGTCGAGCGATGGCTTGGTCTTGGCGATCATGACAATCCCGGAAGTATCTTTATCAATCCGGTGAATAAGCGAGGGCTTGAATGTGAGAGAACTGAAGTTTTCTCCGAGATAGTCTTGAACTTGGGCAATGAGGGAGAGGTCGGTCGTTTTGAAATCCCCCGGATGCACAATAGTCCCCGGATTTTTATTGACGATGAGAATCTCGCCATCTTCATGGATGATGTCTTTCTGATCGAGTCTTTGTTTGCTGGTACCGGCACTTTTTAGGGGTACCGGCACTTTATTGACTGTGAGCGTTGCATATTCTTCATCTTTGACAAAGAGTTCGATACTATCTCATTCTTGAATTTTATATTCATTGTCTTCGCGTTTTCTATTTACCTTCACCGCATTTTTTCGGTTGAGTTTATATATGAGGCTCAGTGCCGCGTTCGGAAGGAGTTTCTTGAGGAATTTATCCAATCGTTGGTTGGCATCATTGGAGGTAATGGTGAATTGTTTCAT
>DNKW01000034.1 GCA_003488655.1 Candidatus Altimarinota bacterium
AGTTCCTGAAAAGCACGAAGCTTGAGAATAGGCACCGCATGTCCGATATGCACCACCGCTCCGGTCGGATCGATTCCGAACTTTATGCGGAGCTTTTTCCCGGACTTTAATTGTTTCTCGAGATGTTCCCGGTCAATAACACGAGAAACCCCCTTTTCTAGGAGGTTTCGAATAAGAATGTCTTGTGACATAAAAAAATATGATTAATTAAGTATCCTCCATTGGATATCCCCATCTTCAGCGTCAGTTATCTTTTGGACTCTCCTTATAGAAAACCTCTGTAGCAACGCCGCTGAAAATCAACTACTGTTTTCTTCCACCTGAAGAATTTTATAACATCCATCATTATCTGCGATAATATCTGTAGGATAAGGATATTGATACTGAGCTTTTCATAATTCCCTCACCAGTGCATATTGTGATTCCTGCATAAAACGTTTTTTATTTATTATTGATGATTTTATCGATAAGCCCATACTTCAGCGCCTCTTCGGGAGTCATATAATTGTCTCGATCACAGTCTTTTTCTACTTTCTTCACATCCTGTCCTGAGTGTTTTGCGAGTATCCCATAGAGTACCCCTCCAGTTTTCAGAATATGTTCCGCAGCGATTCGGATATCGGTCGCTTGCCCCTCGGTTCCGCCAAGCGGTTGGTGAATCATAATCTCGGAGTGTGGAAGACTGTACCGTTTTCCTTTGGTTCCTCCAGCAAGAATAATGGATCCCATAGATGCGGCGAGTCCGACGCAAACCGTGATGATATCGCACTGAACATACTGCATAACATCGTAGATGGCGAGTCCGGCCGTTACATGCCCTCCTGGGCTGTTCACGTAGATAGTTATCGGAGCTTTCGGATCCTGTTTCTCAAGATAGAGCAATTGTGCGATGACGGTATTGGCAACGGATGCATCGATAGCATCCCCGAGAAATACTACCCGATCTTCGAGAAGTCGTGAGTAGATGTCGTACGCTCGCTCTTGCCCGCCAATCTTATCGATAACCGTCGGGATAAGAGTCGCTTGTATTTGAGTTTTTTTCTTTTGTATGCTTTGAAGAGTCATAAGAAAATGAAATTATTATTAAGTTTTAATTAGAATCCGCTTATAGGGTAAGCTACGCGAGTATTTGCATCAAAAATATCTCCGTTATATGATTCTCCGTCTTTCAGATTATTGTTTGCTGTACCACTTCCGATGAGTGTGTTTGGACAATTAATACAGGTGGACTTATCAAAATTTCCGGATATCTTTGTAATCATTCCCTTCTGTTCATCAGACACAACAAGAGCGACATTATAGGCGGTACCTTTTTTGGAAGTGCCCGTCCAGACACTATTATTTTTTGCATACACTCCATATATATATTCTCCCATTCCATAATCTTTGAAAGTTTCGGTATTTCCTACTTTTATATCTTTAATTGATGGATCTGTAAGTTCCTGAGAGAGGTACTGTTTCGAAAGAACATCAGAATCAATGGTTCCCTTGGCACCAACTTGGCTTATCGTGCTTCCCGATTCAAAAATCCGTCCACCTCCCACTATAAGTGATCCACTCACGGAAACAATCGCATCCCCGCTTTTTGATCCCGTAAAAGTATTGGAAACAGTGGCATTTTTTGTATCGTCATACCCCCATACATTCGTAGTGGCACTATACTGTGAAGGCATCGGATAATAATTCTTTTCAACAAAGAAAGTATTGAGCCCCGTTTCGATACTGGCAATATGTCCTATCTTCGTCGAATTCTTCGCCTTGTCGGTGGAACCTGAGAAGCTCGTATAAGCAGTAATACTGATGATAGCAAGAATCGTGATAACCACCAAAAGTTCCACAAGAGTGAAGCCTGCTGTAGAAGTAATATTCTGTTTCATAGAGAAAGAAGGATTACAAATAGAAATACCCCTGCATTGTAGGGGTATTTCAGAAAAATTCAAGTAAATTTTAATTTTAGTTCCTCTTTCATTGGCAACTCGTTGCATTCTTCATTACATTTGCGATTGTTTCTGATAAGCATCCATCGCTCGTGTCATATGAGATTTTGTATTATTTTCATGAGGGTACTCCCTTAATTCCCAATCTGAACCATCTTTTCTATATGTAACGTCCCAGACATTTGATAGTCGTCAATCTGTTCATGCATCCAGTAATGCTAATATCACACGCCTGTTGGCAACAAGTTTTTCCTCAGTATCGAATACGTCGAATACATGTTTTCCATTAAAATGTGGATTTCCCCTAGTCTCAAGAGTATCTCTGCAATCGAGCATATTCGGATCCACTCACTCAAGAGAGAGAAGTCACTCAAGCAATTCAACGAGATTATAACGATATTCCGTACGAATATATTGCTCGCAAAGATAATGTAATAGAGGCTTCATATCCATGGGATGAGCATTTGGGTTTTGTGTTTTTCTCATAGCCTGAGCATACTCATGGATAGCCATGGAACCCTCACCTTTGAAGAATCCCTTAAGTTTCCCGATATAGATTTCCAATGGATTATCGCCAATAGTCTCTATATTCATAATCCTTCTCGCAACGTCCGTGTCGCCTGCCTGATGGAGCAATGAAATAATCGTATCGCCTGCCCGATTTCGTATGTCTCTTATATTTTCCGGTGTGAATCCCCCGTTCTTTTCCATTTCCTCAAAATA
>DNKW01000067.1:0-1919 GCA_003488655.1 Candidatus Altimarinota bacterium
ATCATTCGAAGATTCGCAGGGGCGAAAAAATCCGCGAACCAGTAAATACTTCCGAACAGGATAATCGATGAAAAACAGGTAATGGCAAGGCGACCAAAGCTTGTCCCATAAAGAGATATTCCTTTAAAGATGGTAAAACCAATATATAATGCGAAACGGCGATTAAAAAAATGAACACTCCGTTTTATATCCATTCTCACCACATACAGATCCATCACCCGGTCTGACATACTCAAGTTTTTGTATATCTGTTCAAGGGAATGGATATAGTATTCACATACTTGAAGAAATGCCCGTATCTGATTAACTTTTATCTTATTCGAAAGTATTCTGAGTCGATAATTAATATTTTTTGTAGCACTCGAGATGCTCTGAAGAAAGAATGTACTGTCAGAGTCTGTGTTTTTCTCATAAGTAACATATGCCGTGTTCTTTTTCATCTCTTCCAAAAATTCACAAAAATATTTTCGAGTCTCGGGCGTCTCTATTGAGGCCATCTGAAGTTTCGATAGAAGCAGATAAAAAAGCACCTCAAGTCTTTTTTCTTGATCATAATCAATCTTTTTTAGTTCACTCTTGAGGAAGGTATCAAAATTTTGGAGAGTTTTTTTTGTTTCGGGATTGACACTTCATAAGAACCCCTTTATCTGATTGAGAGAAAAATCTTCCATACTCGTATTGAAATTTAAAAATATACCCCCCGAGTATAGGGAGAAGATAAAAAAAATCAATAGGAAAAACCCATTTAAAGTCCTCAACCCAAGTTACAAAAAACTTCGATAGAAAAACTTTGACAACAGATGAGAAATCAATATAAATATACGTACAGCGCCGTGCTGGGTAAACACATAAAAGGGGGTTTATATGAACCTGACCGAGATTCAGACCGCAGTAAAAACAACTCTCGATGCTATGAATCGAGCCTATGATCCGAAAGGGGTCAAGAAAGTTTTCGACGAAGTTTTGCTGGTGGGTTTTCAGGGAAATGCTTTGTGCTTAAATTGGTATGACAGCACAAGAAGTGAACAGGAAATTCGAACAAGCTTTCGCCAAGACTTCAAACTCATTCGGAGTGAAGTAATGGAGTGTGAATATATTCCTGGCGATTTTCACTTCGACTCTGAGGCAGAAGGAAGCATCTTTGACGCTTTCATTTACCTTGGTAATGAACAATACCTGGTGTTTAACAGCATTGATCTTTCGATGAATGAAATAAAAAACCATGGTGATTGGATTGCTGCACAGCCATATTTTTTCACACTTGCGGAGAAGTTTGGAATTAGTTTTCCGAAATAGGAGGTTCTATGGATTTGATTCCTTGGTTTTATAGTCTTAGTCCTTTTGTCTTTGGACTTGCCGGGTGGTTCATTACGGGAATTGATGATCTTGTCATCTTTTCTCACATCTATCATTCAGCAAGGACAAAACAACAAAAAATCAAAGCTATCCAAGGCCTCATCTCCATGGTACTCGTCATGCTCGTTGTAGTGTGTACTATTGGTTGGATATTTGGATTTTTACAAAAATGGACTTGGATTGGTGGATTTTTACCATTGTTTCTGGCTATCAAAACTTGGCGTGGTATTGGAGACAATACTGAACCAAAAACGGGAACATTCTATTGGCAGGCATTCACTGGATTCGGACTTAATTGTTTCGATGATATCGCCTATAATACAGCGATTATCGCAAACAAGACGTTTGAGTATCAGACATTTTATATTCTCGGGGTTCTTACTGGGGCGGTTGTGATGGTCTATTTATCACACTTCGCACTCAAAAGGCTTCGTGATGTACCACGACTTAGGGCAGTAGTAATGTTCTCGGTGTCGGTCTATATTTTATGGCCCGGCATTCAAATGTTTCTCGAGTTCTTCCAACAAATATAACCGCCCGAAAAGGGCGGTTTTTTATATTCC
>DNKW01000067.1:1987-3514 GCA_003488655.1 Candidatus Altimarinota bacterium
AAAGGGCGGTTTTTTATATTCATAGAATTTTTCCCTTTAAGATCGAATATTACCATTATATTTGGTAATTATTCTCCAGGTTTTTTATACGGTCTCCCAAGTCCGGATGGGACATAAAGAGGGTCATAAATCCTTTCTCGGAATGGATTTTGAGGGCCGTGAGCTTTCCGTCGTCCACGATTTCTCGGCTTGCGACGACATGTTGGAGCCGTTTCAATGCGAGAATCATCTTATCTTTCCCGACCAGACGGGAACTTCCCTCGTCCGCTCGGTACTCCCTGTGACGGGAAAATGCCATAAGCACCAAGGAGGCGAGGATACCGAAAACTATCTCGAGAATCATAACGGAGAGGAAGTATCCCCATCCGTGCCCCTCGTCATTTTTGAGAATGGTTTTGTCGATGATTTCTCCGATAATGCGGGCAAAAAATATCACGAAAGTATTGAGTACTCCTTGAAGCAAAGTCATGGTCACCATGTCACCGTTCAATATATGACTCATCTCATGGGCGATTACCCCTTCGATTTCAGCTGCGGTCATACTCTGGAGAAGCCCGGTGGATACCGCGACCAAAGATCTGTTCTTCGACGGCCCGGTCGCAAAAGCGTTGGGGTCTTCACTCTCATACACTCCAACTTCCGGCATACTGATGCCATTTTGTTTCGCGATATTTGCAATCGTAGTATAGACCATTTGCGTTTTGGAATCGTAGTCCATGAGCCGACTCTCGGAGAGAAGCTGGATATTGTATGCTCTTTTTGCCATCCATCGGGAAATAGCGAGACTCAGGAAAGATCCCGCAAAACCGAAGATAAGGGCAAAGAGGAAGAGACTTCCGTATCCGTTGCTCAGATTCGGAGTTACTTGAACGCCGAAATATCGCTCCAATATGAATATAAGAACTGTTACCACGAGGATGATCGCGATATTGGTTGCGAGGAAAAGAAAGACGCGTTTAAGGAGGTTCATAGGAAAATAATTAGTTTTAAAAAAAGAAAGTATATGAAAAAATATTCAAAAATCAATACCTTAGAGAAAATGTTCGAGTACGACAATCCGTTCTTCTGAAACCTCTTCTATGTCCCGAATATGCGGGACGAGAAATGCGGACGGAACGATATGGATATCGATGTTTTTCAGGAATTTCCGGAGGATGAAAACCTGCAAATATTTGCAGCAGGTCGCGAGATACACGACGGGGTTTTTGGAACGTACCGCTCCCAAAAAGGCTCCGAGGCTCGGATCTTTCGGAATCATTGTTTCGTTTTCGATTTTCGAAGGAAACGGCGATAATAATCCCAAATCATGATAGGTTATCATTGAGAAAATACCGGATTGGTTCACTTCCCGAACCACCAGTGGCCCGAGAAATCTACTCACGCTATGGAGCCAGATAACATCGGGTTTGAATTCTCGAATCTTTCTGCGAATATTCCAAGCAGAAGAGATATTACAGAGAGAATATACGAGTCCCCCCAGACGAAACACCTTCGAGAACCGTCCTTTCGGGAGATTCCACCCGAAAA
>DNKW01000067.1:3688-5001 GCA_003488655.1 Candidatus Altimarinota bacterium
ATAATCGCTCGCGAGGAGGATTTTCTTCGTATCTTTCGGCAGGATATCTTGAATCTGTCGCATCCATCGCCCTTCCGTATATCTATTATCCGCGATGCGTCGAGATTCGTGCGAGAGTGTATCCCAGTCGGATTCACCCTCATCCACGAGAGAAGAAAAAGAAGAGTATCTCTCCGAAACCTCCACAATCGCATTCGACAGAGCTTCAATATTTTCCTCATCGTTTGCAGAAAAAGGAACTGTGAGTTCCTCCCTGATAAATGGGATAAGTCCTCCTTTCCGGAAACCTATCACCGGAACCCCTTCGGAGAGGGATTCGAGTGCGGAGAGTCCGAAAGTTTCCAGAAACCGCGACGGCATAAGCGAGAAGTGGGACACCTCCAAGACACTTCGAATGGTCACTTGCGACTGCCATCCGAAAAAATAGATTTTAAATTTTTCTCACTCTTCCGAGGTTTCGAGGAGCTCGATTTTATCAAGAATCTCTTCGCCTGAGAGCCGGGAACAGTCCTCGAAAAAAGGAGATTCCCTAAAAGCTTGAAACAACATCTCTTGCAAATCCCCCTCCCCGAACAGGAAGAAATCCCCCGGAAGTTCCCCGGTTTTTTGCACGATGTTTTCAAGAGAATGGACAAGCAAATCGAAGCCTTTTTCTTTTGCGAGTCGTCAGAAGAATATGAAGTTCATAGAAAGTTTTTAATTACAATTTGATGGACTTGAAGAAAAGTATATGCAAAATTTGCAAAATACACTTTTTTTTGCAAAAATCCCATTCTTCATTATAATTCTTGACATATTCAAATATTCTTAATTATCAATATATGAAATCAATATATCTCACTCACGAAGAGATGATTGCTCGTGGAGATTTGGCTGTTATGCGAGCAAAAAAAGAGCTTGCACAAGAGATTTCAGTAGAAAAAAAGTATTCTCAATCATATAATATACATGCGTAAAGTTGTATATACTGAGAAAGCTTTTCTCGCTATAGAAAAATATATCTTCGATTACAAATCGTATTTTCATACGCTGTATAGCGATACGGGGATTTTTTCTGAACAACTCATTTTAGAGAGATACGAGGAGGAGGCAAAGACCAGACATAGAGAAATTTTGAATTGTATCCATGAATCTCTCTAAAATGAGGTGGTTCTTGGTCGTACCGTAGATAATACCCTTTTCCTTCCATGGAGATCGAAAGTTTTGTGGTTTAACTGGATAGATGAGAAAGATGCTCGGATTGTTACAAATCTTCTCATTCGATAATGATTTTCGTACAAAGATGCCAATCTGTTAAAAAAGTACATAGTACA
>DNKW01000006.1:0-16918 GCA_003488655.1 Candidatus Altimarinota bacterium
CTTGAAAATCTTTGATGGCAGCCCCAGTTGGAATCGAACCGACCTCGCAGGATTTGGAGTCCTGAATTCTAACCGATGAACTATGGGGCTATAAAACCACAAATCACCGAGATGACTTGTGGTTGATATATTAAATCGAGAACTTGTAGAAACTTATGATGGCGTCTCCGATGAAATCCTTCACTTTCTGGTCTGGATTCACCACGAATTGCTGTGTAAGAAGGGCATTTTCCTCGCGGAATTTGGTCATCTTCCCGTCGATAATCTTGAGGAGGATGTCCGCAGGTTTTGTTGCATTCTTCGGATCTTCCTGCATAATAGCAAGTTGAATTTCCTTCTCTTTTGCAACCACCTCGTCGGAGATATCTGTTGGAGCGAGAACTTGAGGTTGAGTGGCAACTATGTGCATAGCGACCATCTTGAGAGCTTCGGTGTCAGAACCAGCCTTCGCAACGATGAGTGCAGCATTCTTGAAGTTAGAGTGAACGTAACTTGCGAGAACCGGACCGGAAATTTTCGTAAGAGTTCGGATTTCGATATTTTCTCCCACCTTGAGAGTGTATTCGGAAGCCTTGAGTTCTTCGGCGATAATAAGGGCTGTTTCGTCGGAAGCAGCGGTCTTACGAATTTCGATGAACTTCGAAATCATCTCTTCAAAAACCTCATTTCGTGAAACGAAATCGGTCTCACATCCGACAACTGCAACATATGCGTCAGTTCCGTCGATAACAATTTTAATTTTTCCTTCTCCCGTCTCGTTTCCGGCACGTTTCGCAGCCTTTGCAAGACCCTTCTTTCGAAGGATATCGATTGCCGCATCCAAATCACCGTTCGTTTCAACGAGGGCATTTTTACAGTCAGACATTCCGACTCCGGTTCTTTCACGGAGCTCTTTTATAAGTTGAGCAGTTACCATAATAGTGTAAAGTTACAAATTAAATATTATATCATTGCGATATCCTCAAGGGGTACCCCGGGAGTGAAACGACGTGGCAATTCAGGATAATTCTACCACTTTCTAAAAAAGGATGATTTAATACTGGATTGCTTCGTTCCTCGCAATGACGAGTGTTTTACTTCTTAAATTTCTCAAGGAGCACATCGATGAATTCATAGGAATACATCTCTCCGTCATATGCTTTCCATCCTGCGAAACCGGCAAGGCCGATATAAGTAAGGGTAAGGAGTCCGAAGAATCCGGGAATAGGCACTATATTGAGGATGAAATAGACTCAGAATATAATACCACCCTGTTTTACGTGAAAGGAGAGAAAAGGAGATTCCTTTTGCATCATAAGGGGAGCAAAGCATCCAAATGGAGCATAACAAAGGGCTCCGAGAATTCGATCTTCTTTGTTTGGCCCCTCTTGTTCTTTCTCGATAGTATCTGATCCGATAGTCATGATAGAGAGAATTTATAGATAATTACTCTGTCTCAGTGGAAGTTTCAGTTACGGCTCCAGATTTTGGAGCAAGCTTCTCTGTTCTTCCCATAACTGCACCTTCTACTTTTTTAGTCCGTTTCATAGCAGTCTTAAAGTAATCAAGAACGAACTTGATAGATTTGATAGAATTGACATTACACGGAACGAAATCCGTACAACGATCAATATCACCAGTAGAACCGAGAAGCGCATAAGTGGAGATACCAAGAGTTTTTGCTTCTTCGAGAGCAAGCGACTCATAGTGTCCATCAACAACGATCAAAAGATCCGGAGTTTTCTTGATATCCTTGATACCCTCGTAAGCTTTTCGGAGCTTATCGAGCTCTTTGAGTTTCGATGCTTTCTCTTTTTTTGTAAGCATTTCAAGAGCCCCTGTTTCCAAATCTTTTTCGATCTGATTATAGGCAGCGATTCGTTTCTTGATAGTGGGGAAGTTCGTGAGAAGTCCGGGAACCCATTTCGTATTGATATAGTAGTTTCCCGTTTCTTCCGCAATAGATTTGATAGTATCACGAGCCTGAAGTTTTGTTCCGACAAGAAGTGCTATTTTCCCTTTGGAAGTAGCATCCTCAATGGCTTTCTTTACCTCTGTGATACGAGTCTCGGTTTTATAGAGGTCGAATACATGGATATTGTTCTGGATTCCGTAAATATAGTCGCGCATTTTTGCCGACCAAAATTGTCTCTTGTGTCCGATATGCACGGCATGATCGAGCATGTCTTTAATAAGGGCAGTGTTTGCCATAGGGTAAAAAAAGTGAAAAAATAGCGGTAGCGAACCTAAAAATGTTATTGATAAACCACTTGTCATCAATAGCGGTAGCGATCCTTAAAAAGATTTCCCTAAGGCAGTATATAAGACTCTGATTCGAGTCCAGGAAATAATGCCGTTCTTCATAAGAAAACCTGGGTCTTTTCATTTTCCGAAAAAACTCGGGTGTATTATATGGAAAAAATCTAAAAAGCAATTTTTTATTTCTGTAAAATATACATAATAGGAGTTGCTATAAATGAGGCAATAATGCCAAGAACGATAATGAGAGCTACGATTTTTACGGAAGTATTTTTCTTCATGAGAAAGGAGTGATGAAATAATAAGAATTAGAGTGGCGGAAGAGTGGGGGCAAACGGAATATTATCGAGCAATACTTTCCTCCCAGTTACGTCTATGATGATGGACTGCTGATTCCTGTACGAGGACTGTATGGTATCGATATAGTACCCCAGATTTTTCAGACTTTCCGGAAGAGAGAGGAGTGACATCCGAGCGGGAAGTATCTCAATGGGGATATTATTGAATTCATATCATCAAATCTCCGCATCTTTTTTTACCTGAAATGTGAGTCTTGAGAAGCTGTGTCGATTGAAGATATATTTTCCACTGAGTTCCAGAGAATAACTGTTATTGTTTCACACAAATGTTTTATCGATATCGTTCAGCTCGATTATATAGTTCCCGTCTTTGATGGAAGCACTGATGTTTTTAAACTTAATAGGAAGAAAGCTTTCGATATTCTTAAAATCTTTATCCAGGAGCTCTTTTTGTATAAAGAGCTGAATTTCCGGCGTAGAGACCGGGATTGTTGTTTCCGGTTCAGTGGTTGTTGTTACTATCGTCTCTCCTTTCAGAAAGGTAATCTCAAAGAAATTCTTGAAATCGTATTTATACTGGAGAGCTGGATCGTCGGATGAGCTGGAGAGCTCTTTGAGTTGTTCTTTTTTCCCATCGAGCGGTATGGTGATATCGGGAAAAATATGTTTTTTTCAAAAGACATCATCATAGGAAATATCGGCGAGAATGTGATTTTGTTCCCAGAGCTTGAAATGAAATATATTCCCCAGTATATTCACCTGAATTTCATAAAAACCGTCTTTCTGAAAATTATTGGTTACTTGAAGACTGGAAATATCGAGGTTATTGAAATCTCTTAGGTATGTTTGCAATATCTCCATACTCATCGCGTTCCCTTTTTCTATTAACACTCCCCGCGCCGATTTGTTTCTGTCATTCAGGTGAAAATCATTCAAATACTTTGGATAATTACTGAACATGGACGCAAGGGTATCAAATGACGCAAGAGTGTCTCTGAGGAGGCTATAACTATCGGTTATTTGGGAATTTGGCCGGAATGATTCTTTTGAATAGAGGATATTTTTCTTTATTTCCGTATCTTCTTTCGCCATGCTGATAACTCTTGTGAAGGCGTCTATAAAACCCTGTTCAAAATTAACGCTTTCCCCCTCCGTATAGTCTTTTTTAAAAAGCAATCCTTCAGGGGTCTTATCGACAAAAGTGTCGAGAAAGATGCTTTGCATTTTTGCAAAAATCTTGGTGTAGTTATAAAAAATAGTGGAAGTAATGGTGGCAATCTTTCATTCATCCGACTTATTATTTACATAATAGTCATTGGTTATCTGAAATAAATGGGATATCGTGAGCATGGTAGCCTCGTTTGGTATGACTGGACCGAGAGAAAGATACTGTGTGACAAAAAATGTAAAAGGAAGAAACTCATTCTCCCTCAGAACTTTGTTATCAATAATTTTTTGGAGAATCTTTTCAAAAGAGTCATTGAATTCTTCCTGACCCATGGTAAGGAAATAATAAACAGAAAAAAGATCCCCCAAGTGTCTGTAATATTCTCCCTGTTTTAAACGTGTATTGCTCGTGAGTATTTTCTCTGTTTCCAAAAGAAGGGGAGTTTCTTGTCAGGAGAAATCAAAGAGATTATTTTTGCTTACAAAACGGGAAAAAGCGGTAATATAATAATATTGTCTCAATATGGAAAGTCCATCGGCATATACTTTTGGACTTAGTTCCTTCATCTCGGAAATAGTCTCGTCTATTGTATTTTTGTATGAGATATTCTCCGGAGTGCGGATAAGTCCTCGGATGTTGTCAACAAGTTTGTTTTTAAGAATCACTTCTTTTTTTGATCCATTTATCAAAAGAGCGCTTGAAGTATCGAAAAAAGAAGTATTTTGCAATTTTTTATCGTCTTGTTCGCGAAGAGATGCGTAGAGTCAGACAAAAGCATTAATTCTACCAGCGATGTCTTTTTGGACTTCTGTGAGAAATTCTTCGCCTTTTTTCGTGTCATTTCGGGGAAAGAGCATCTTTCTGTCTTCCGGTGTCTTCATATCCGCATAACGAATGGAATCAATAATGGAAATCCGAAGAATATCCGCCCCTTTGAGTCCCTGGGTATTTTTTGGATCATGCTTCAATAACAGTGATGGGAAAAGGGTAAAACTGGTAATAGGAGTTCGTTTATCTCCACTTACAAGCTCCGTATCGAGAAAAGTGTCGAAAGAGAATATTTTTGTCTGTTCATACGTAGTATTCACAAGAAAAACTCCTCTTCCTTTTGGTGTGAGAGTCAAATCACCCGCATGGAATTCATACTTTTCTAAACTCGTTTGCATATTGCAGATAAAAAGTCCGGATCCAAAGGTGATGATATTCGTCTCTCATTTTTTTTCGAAAACAAAGGGTTCCGCGTCTCAGGATCTATAATAAATGCTATCGATAGGAGAGAATCGATGAAGAAACATCACATCTGTTCAGTTTTTTGAACCCGTGAGACTTGTTTCCACAAAAGTCTTTTTATCCGCATCCCAACGAGAGAGCTTTTCTCATTCGCTAAAATCGATGTTTTTTATAGCGGTATCTTTCTCATTCGATGTCTCTCGGGAAAAGGAAAGAAGGATAAGAGCCCCCGATCATAGGAGGATAATGAGTATGAAGAGAAGTTTTTTCATAAAATACATTGAATGTTATCTTGCTATCACCTCAAAAGGAAATAATTTTCTTGTTTTATGCATCTTTACATCCACCGTTTCAATTTCTGCCGTATGTACTCCGACAAGTATATTTTTTTCTTCGTTGATTGCAACACTCTGTTCTGAGTCGAGCGGAAGGATTTTTGCAAGTTCCCCGTCTATATAGAGATTCACACTGCTCAATTCATCTTGTCCGGGAGTGAGAGTGAACCGAAGGTTAAAATACTGATCTCCGTATATTCTTGTGGTAGCGCTTTCTTTCAGGGGACTTACGATGGTGATAATCGTCGCGGGATTTTTGTCTTCGAAAGTTACCCTGGTGGTATACGTTCCGGCATATCCGTATTTATCGATGGCACGAAAAGTAAGCGTATGTTCTCCTCGGAAATCCTCATTGAAATTTATCGATGGAACCTTGTAGACGCCTCATATGTCGGTTTCACCAAGAGTGTATTTTTGGAAAAGTGTCCCGTCTTTTAAAATCTCGAGTCTGATAATAGTATTATCGGAACTATACTTGATTTCAAACGGGTATTTTGCAAGAGGATATGTTCCCCCATCTTTAAATGATGCGGAAACAGTGATGTTGGAAAGAAGAGAATTCGGACGTACGCATACCTCATCGCTTACTTCGCTCAAAATATTCTCCGTGCTTGCAAAATAAGTCGCTCCCACTTCGGATTTCATCCATCAGGAAAGAGAAGAGAGCCAATCTTTTTCATAGCCGTCAATAATAGGATTTATATTGACAAGATACCCTTTTTTGATAGCCTCGACAGGAGTGGCTTCCGTCACTTTCCCATTACAGAGAGAATCCACCTCGATAGACTTAAAAGATTCTTCATACTCGGTTGGTTTTACCGCAAAAATAGAACTTACTTTGAGATTATCGGGAGTCGATTCGCCCGCGAGCCTTCCTGATATCTGACTGATGGTTGCGGTTATGACGCTCTCTGGTTTCTGAAAAGTTTCTTTCGGAAGGTCCTTATGGGCTGCCTCCATAAAATCATGCCAAATAGGGGCAGCACAATTGAGTCCGTCACAGTTTCCTTTTGTTTCTGATCCGTCTACATTTCCCGCCCAAACAACCGTGGTAATCTGGGGAGTATATCCGGCAGTCCAGAGGTCGCGTGGAAGGATCTGTTTCTTATTCCCCTTGGTCACATCTTTATTGGAAGTTCCAGTCTTGGCAGCAACAACGCGGTCTTTGAGGGTCAAAACATTATTCCAAAAATCTCCCGGACGGCTCGATGCATCGGAGAGAATCGTGCTGATAATATACGCTGCCGCATCGGAAACAACGTATTTTCCCGAATTTTGCGCATATTTCTCGATGAGATTCCCTTTTTGATCAATGATTTTGAGAATCGGACTCAATTCTTTTTTGTATCCGCCATTGGCGAACACGCTATATGCCTGAAGGAGTTCTAGGGGTTTCAATTCTCCTGTTCCGATAGCGAGAGGAGCACCGTATTCCCCGTCTTTATTCAGAGAAGTAATCCCGAGAGCTTCCGTAAACTCCACAACACTCGCTTCTCATCCGGCAAGATAAAACATCTTGATGGCTGGGATATTTCGGGAGTAATCGAGCGCTTTTTTAACGGTCATCTTTCCGAGGAACTGTTCATCATAGTTGTTTGGTTCCCAGTCCCCAAACTTGGTCTTCAGATCAAAAATCGGCGTATCGGGACCGATGGGATTTTTGGAGATGGCAAGAGTGTACACAATCGGCTTGAATGAAGACCCCGGTTGACGTTTGGAAGTGATGATATTCACATTTCCATCTTCATTAGTATTGAAGTAATCCGCTCCTCCCACCATAGCGAGAATCTGTCCGGTTTTGTTGTCCATACTCACGAGCGCTGCAGATTTTGCTCCATATTTGGATATATTTGTTTTCACTTGTTTTTTTACGAGTTCTTCCGCTGTATCTTGAAGAACGGGATCAATAGTCGTGTATATCCTGAGTCCACCCTGTGATTCAAAATCTTTTCCATATTTATTTTCGAGATAGTCTTTGATATAGAATACAAAATGGGGATACTTGATCGCCTCCTGATATGCGCGGAATTGAAAATCGAGACCACCGATAAAGGCACTCTGGTACTCAGCCGGTGTAATTTTCCCATCCTCAAGCATACGTCCGAGGACAAAATCCTTACGTCAGGTGTTGTATTCCAGAATCATAGTTTTGTTCTCGGAGTTGGCGATATTTTCCTCTGAGTCATTTATACCGGTTCCAGTAGTTGTCTTCGGTGTTGTCGTTCCGTTTTTTATCGCCGTTGCAGGCTTTTCTTCCGTCGGAGAAACAGGCGTCTCGGAAACAACTCCTTCTATTTTCAGATTGTTCAAAAAAGTGAGGAGGTCACCATAGTCGAGAGTGGTGCAACCATAGTCATTGATGGAGTAAGTCTTTTTTAAATACTCCTGTTTTACGTTACAGACACTTATTTTACTTTGTGTGATTGGCTTGAATTCGAGTCCAGAGAAGAATTCCTTAAACTTCTCTATCAGATTCTTATACTGCACATCTTTTTCATTCATCTCAAGTTTGATACTGTCTTTGGAATTGTCGAGCTCATGTGCGGAAAAGTAGCCCATCAAGCGATCCTTGTGGGAATAGGGAGAATAGTACGAAGAGCCTTTCGGAAGGGAAGCGAGTATGGAGCTCCCAAGAACCCCCACATCTTTGGAGGATTTGTTGAAATAGGTCTTTGAAGCCTCCTCTATTCCGTAGGCATTATTTCCGAAGCTTATTTTATTGAGATAGAGCTCCAGAATTTTTTCTTTGGAATACTTGTTATTGAGAGCATAGGAAAGGTATATTTCTTTCACCTTGCGGTCGGTGCTTCGTTCGGAAGTGAAGAATACATTTTTGATGAGTTGTTGACTGATGGTGGATGTTCCTTGAACTTTATCGGTTTTTCCGATAATGTAATTGAACCCGGCACGGAGGAGTCCTCTGAAATCGATTCCAGGATTCTCGAAAAAGGTTTTATCTTCGGCACTGATAATAGCATTGCGCATATGCCCAGAAATCTGGTCGTATGGTACGTAAGTGCGCTTCTCTTTGCTATAAAAATTATAAAGCTCACCACCATTTCGATCATAGATCACGCTACTCTCCGGAAGTACATCGCTTTCTATTTTGGAAATGGCCGGTACATCATGGAGATAGTATATCGCAATAATGGTTACAGAAAATAGGCCGATAAAAAATACGAGCAACCCCGTATAGAGGATTATGTATTTCCCACCCGATTTTTTCTTATTTTTTGTTTCGATATACGCTTTTTTGAGCGCCGACATCTTGATTTTCTCTTTTTTGAATCCTGTCATGATGAATCATTATAGTGATATAATACTCTTGAGTATATCCAAAAATGGATTTTTCTCAAGTCTTTATTCCCCCACCACCATCCTGTAATCCTTTCCAAGTACGACCTCTATTTTCGGACTCGGCGTTTTGCTATATTTATTCATAGGAACCGATTGTTGCGGAGCAAAAATAAAGAGAGAAAGAGCCTCAAGAGTTTTCGACGCAGGAGGGATCCCGATGCTATTTTCACTATCCCAAGTAGCAAAAACCTGAGTTTTATCGTACGAATCTTTGGTACTGCCAATACTGTTTTTATCGGGGATATTGAATCCAAATTTCTTGAGATAGAGAGCAACCCCATTTGCGATACCGGAAGTCTTTGTGGAATTTATGACGGTAATCTCGGGATTTTCGAGAAACATCTCCGGATAATTGAAGATGATATTGGAAAACTTGGAGGTATCTGCGTAGGAATCGAGATGATTGGGGGTGGCTCCATCGGGAAGGAGAACCGATGCTCCGCCGAAGAGATCACGCATCGGAGTATAGAGAAAACCTCAGCGTTGACAGTAGGCAAGTCCCTGAAAACATGAATCGTTCAAGTTGAAGGCGAGGATATTTTCCGTGGGGATATCTTTCCCAAAAAGAGCCAAGGATGCGAGTTGTCCCATAGAAAGGTCGGTTTTTATATGCGAAACGATCGCATAATAAAGGGATTTAATCTTGGTTGGACTCGTGAGGATGTCAAGCGAGAAGAGTTTATCTTTCACGGCTTTTATAACGAGTTGCTGACGATGAGATCGGTCAAAATCACTCGTAGAGTGACGACTTCGTGCATATTTGAGGGCGGTCGTCCCATCGAGAATCTGGCGACCTTTTTTGATGCTAAAAGTGAGGTATCCCCAATTATTATCGGGATATTCTTTATCTACGAGATCTTCCTCGACAGTGACTTCAATACCTCCGAGGAGGTCTACGAACTTTGTAAATCCGTCGAAATCTATACTCAGATAGTGATCCATTTTTTCTCCGGTAATCTCGCGGAGCTTCTCTCCGAGATCTTCCATAGCTTGTGCGGGGGACTCTTTCGCATATAATCCCTGCATATAGATTTCATTGATCTTTCCGCGTCCTCCGAGTGGGTACTCGACGTAGAGATCACGAGGAACAGAGAGAAGTGAAATGGTTTTGCTCTCCCCATGGAGCGAAGCAAAGAGAATAGTGTCCGTCAGATTGGCCCCATCATGATCTCCGCCGCCGATTCCGGTTATGAGTATATTGATCTTATCCTGTTCTGTTCCGCTTACCGTCTGAAAAAGATCTCCTTTGCTGGGAAAAGGAAGGGAAAAATTGAAGTGAAATGTCGGAAGTTGTGTAAAGGTGATGAATGAAACGGCGACAACTCCGGAGATTCCCAAAAATCCGAGAAATATTCCGGAAACAAAATTGCGTTTTTTCATCGCAAAATAGCGATTTTTAAAAGAAGCAAAGTGGGAAGTGCCACTGTTTGATTCTGTCAGAGAGAGTTTGGTTTTTTTAAAAGACACGAACTGGAAATTACAGACTATTTGAGGATTTTATGGGGCGAAGTATATGTTTTTTCTCTAAAAAATCAAACAGGATTTCTGTCTATAGAAATAAATACTCACCGCTCGGTGAGTATTTATCGTATCGGACTACACATATACCCAACGGAAATTGATTTTCGGGTTTTCTTGTGTTTCGGAAGTATCGAGGTCGTGTTCGAATCCCAGTACCGTATAGCGGTACGGTTAAGTTCCGCAGATACTGGAGAATTCAAGAAACCTGAGAATCAAAATGTAACGGGTATATCGCGAATCTTTTCTTATCATTCTAGTGAATCATAATATTCCGACAATAATCAGAAAGGATACCCTGAATATTTTTTGTAATCTCATTAAAATTTTTCGGAGGGAGAAGCGCTGAAATATATCGACCATCACGGAATGCGAGAATGCTGTCAAAACGTATAATACGAACGGTGGTTTCGGAAAAATCTTTTTGATGGAAAGATCGAATCTCCTCTTTTTTGTACACGCCTTTAAGCGAATAACTTCGTCCCATATAGGAAATCTTCAAAGCGAAACTATTCTCGCCAATCTCGCTTTTCTCTGGATGAAAGGTGATCTTACCGGACGTAATATCATAAACGCTATCAGCAATTCTCGTCTTTGTTGAAACGGGTGAATTATTTGTAAAATCGAGGGATAACTGGTCATTTGATGATCCGGGTCTCTTATTTATTTCGGAAGATAACATAGGATAGAGAATAGGAAATAAAAGAATTTCGACTATTTTGGAATACTTTTATACGAAAGTCAAGTAAATATTTTATTTGCTTCTTTTTCTCTTTTGTGCTATACTCTCTCCGTTATATTCAATACTCCTTCTTTTTATGCTTCTTCTTTCGACCTCTTCCCTGCATGGGTATGGACTCCATAAGATTTTCTCCTTTGCGCGAGAGGCTCACTATGATGGAATATGCCTTGATCTCAATCCTCTCGATTTTGATACGGAAAACGCTCCTTATGTCGCCACTCTTTCCAAGGAATTTGATATACCCGTTGTAAGTATTACCGCTTATGAGCGTCGCATTACTACGAAGATGGTCGATAAGATTATAGAGATGGCAAAGCTTCTCGAAAGCAAGACAATAAATTTCTATCCACCACATAGGCTTGATAAGGACGGAGAATGGTTTTCTGAATATCTCCCAAAAGTACAACAACGCCATAAAGATCTCGATATCACTGTTATGAATATAGAACCAAAAACTTTTCTCTTTCTGATTCCAGAATACAAGGATGCGACTCTTCCGCTTATCAAAAAGATAACAGGGAAGACATCGCTTCATGTTTCCCATGTGGATCCGGAAAGCGGAACCGATCTCATTAAGACATTCTCTCTCCTTGGGAACAGTATCCATAACGTTTATCTCTCGGATAAAACAGGCAATAAAGAGGAGCTTCTCCCGGGGAAAGGGGATATGCCACTTGAAAGCCTCCTCATCAAACTCGCAGATGGGGGATACAAAGGGGACTTCACTCTTAAGGTAGTTTCTCGGGAACTTTGAGCAGGAGATGATGCAATGGTTCTAAAAAAACTCGAAGAAGCAAAGGAATATTTCCTCAAGCACTTTGCAAAAAAATAGAAATAAAAAACTCCAAAATTACTTTTGGAGTTTTTTATTTCTATTGATTTTTACTTCACAATTTTTTTGTTAATAATATCTTGTATATTGAGTGTATCTTTCAAAAAAGATATGTTTTTTTGGGAGAGTATGGAGAGAACGAGTTTGTCGTCGTACTCAAGACGGTGAACGAAATCCTCTTCGGACATCACGGCATATTTCACTTTTCTCCTAAAAAAGGTTTTTTCGAGAAAGTTATTGAACTCGATTTTATCGAGTTCTCCGATGATAAATATATCGACGATATTATTGGATTTTATCCCCGTGAGTTGCTTGATGCTATCGGCAATGGTTATGAGACTCAAATTTCTTTTTCCTTTAAAGAAAGCTTTCAGCGGTTCGACGGGATTATACGTTTTTATGAAGATATCAGAGAGTTCCGCATAAATAGGACAATTCCTATTGATATTGTAAAACTTTTTTTTATTCTCTTCGCGCGACTTAAGGACACCAAGAGCCTCAAGATTTATGAGTTCACGCCTCACACTATTTATCTGCTCGTCGAGATCTCGACAGAGCTCTCGTATAAAAATACCGGTCATATCACTCGATACGGAGTGTTCTATGAAGAATTTTTCTAGAATCTTTGCACGACAGTTTGATCCAAAAAGTTTAGAGAGAATCATAGAGAGATATAAGAATTAATGACACCCAGTCGTACTGCAAGTTCCACATCCACCAGTTCCACAATTATCGCCTCCAGATTCTTCTTGTCAGACGATAGATATGAGAAGGGATTTTATTTCCATCTTTTCTGGGATGATTCCCTGAAAAATCACATCGCGAAAATCGATACTTTCCTCTTCTATGCAGAGAGCGGGGTTTTCAGTAATGCCCAGTTCCATTTTGTAAGCTTCGTCTTCTTGTTCACGAATCTTTACGACATCTGAAAGTCAGAGTTCCCCGAGAATTTCCGATGTACGAGCGAAAAGATCAGTAGAAAGTGGCGGAGATCCAACGATAACGATTTGCATAAAAAAATGAAAATAGAGATTATTAAAAGGAGTATATAGAAAATTTCTTAAAAATGAAGAGAATTGTAGATTTTTTTGGAAAAAAGAAATTTGTTCCTCCAGGGGACTGTCTTCATGGCAGTATTTCATTCCTCGCAATGACGAGACAAACTAAAAGGAGAGCGGAACTCTCCTTTATGGGATATGGCAATGAAGCGGGAATAATTATTCAGCTTTTGCTTCTTTTTCAGCTTTCTTCTCATCTTGAACACTTGGAACCTCCGCAGCAGCAACTTCCGCTACAACCTCCTCGTCTTGAGTTCCCTTTGGAAGACGGACAGAAACGATAGCCCCCTCAAGATCAGAAAGGATATCGAATTTTTTCGTATCGATATTCAGATCTTGAACATGGATGATATCCCCGAGATTTTCGAGTTTGGAAAGATCTACTTCAAAAACATCAACCAAGTTCTTTGGAAGACATTTTACTTCCACCGTATGCATGTTTTGTTCTATCAGACCACCCAGTACTTGTGCAGGAGAAGTGCCGATAAGGTGAAGAGGAATCTGAACATGGATTTTTTCTGTTGCAGAAACCGCAAAGAAATCAACATGAAGAAAATCTCCGCTTACTGGTGCTCGTTGTGTTTCATGAATAAGTACATCTTGTTTTTTTCCATCAAGAGTAAGCTCAACGATATGAGTTTTTCCGGATTTTCTAAAAATCTTAAGAAGCTCAGAAGCCCCAACAGTAATGGATTGAGAAGCAACATTATGTCCATAGACAACAGCGGGAACTTTTTTATCTCCTCGAATAGTGGAGAGTTTTGTTTCAGTATCGCGTGAAACGGCGGCGAGTGTAAGTTTTTCCATACAAAAAGACGGGTAATTTCTATAAAATCTGGGAGATTATATAAAAAAGAAAGAGAAAATCAAATTGTTTTGCAAATATGTCACTTTAAAAGTCAAAATGTTGTAAAAAGTCGAGTATTTTTTTATCTCTTCTTCCGCATCGCGAGCAACTCGTCCCGGATCTCTGCGGCGAGCTCGAAATCGAGATTCGAGGAAGCGACATCCATCTCGAGCTCCAGTCGCTTGATGCGGGTCTTCGGATTTTCTCCTCGCATCGCCCCATCGTCATGGAGCTTCTTACCTTTAAGCCCGGTGTCTTTGATCCGTGAAACAATGGTCTCGGGAGTGATTCCATGATCGAGATTGTATTGGTGCTGAACGGCTCGTCTCTTATAGGTGATATCTATCGCTTCATCCATGGCAGTCGAGTGTCGCATCTTATGCGAATACATCACCACATACCCGTGTACATTTCGTGCCGCGCGTCCGATAATCTGGAGGAGAGACGAGGTGGAACGGAGGAATCCGATTTTTTCGGCATCTAGTATGCCGATAAAGGAGACTTCCGGGAGATCGAGTCCTTCTCGGAGGAGATTAACCCCGACGATTCCGTCGATTTTCCCGAGACGCAGGTCTCGAAGTATCTCGAGTCGCTCAATGGTCTCGATCTCCGAGTGGAGGTAGCGTACTTTCACTCCGTTGCTTGCGAGATACTCGGCAAGTTCTTCAGAGGATTTTTTGGTGATAGTGGTGATGAGGAAACGTTCCCCTCGTTTGATGGTCGCTTGGATATGCCCCATGAGACTGTCCGCCACATATTCCATATCTTCTATACTGATCTCCGGATCGAGAAGTCCGGTTGGTCGGATAATCTGTTCCACGATGTTTTGTGAATGAGTTGCCTCGTATTTCGACGGAGTCGCAGAGACGAATATCGTCTGTCCGATTTTTTTCTCGAATTCTTTGAATTGCAATGGTCTATTTTCAAAAGCTGAGGGGAGGCGGAATCCGTTGTCTATCAGGTTTTCCTTACGGGCTCTATCTCCAGCGTACATCCCGCCGATCTGCGGAATGCTTATATGACTCTCGTCGATGAATGTCATGAAATCTTTCGGGAAGAAATCGATGAGCGTGGTCGGACTGCTCCCGGGAAGCCGCTTGGAGAGGTACATGGAATAGTTCTCGATCCCGTTCACATACCCCACTTCCTGCATCATCTCCAGATCATACTCGACCTTGGTCTTGAGCCGTTCGATTTTGACGAAATCGTTCTGCGATTTAAAGAACTCGAGACGCGCATCCAGTTCCTCTTTGATCTTCGGAATCACCTCCTCGATGGTGATGCTCGATGAGATGAAGTGCTTGGCGGGGAAGACAGTTATTTCGTCAAAAGAAGTGATAATTTCATTTGTTATCGGAACTTTTTGGACGATTCGTTCGATATCGTCTCCGAAAAATTCTATGGAGTAAAACAGTTCGGAGCTCGCAGGGAAAATATCGAGCGTATCGCCCTGAATCCGGAAATTCCCGGGCTTGAAGTCGGTCTTGGTGCGTTTGAATTGCAGCTGCACCAGATTCGTAATAATCGAATCTATGGTTTCCTTTCCATTTTTATGAATTTTCAAAATCTGTGCTTCGTATTCCTCTCGCTCCCCGATGCCGTAGATGCACGAAACGGACGCCACGATGATGACATCTTTTCTCGACAAGAGACTCTCGGTTGCCGCATGGCGGAGCCGGTCGATCTCCTCGTTGATAGTCGCTTCTTTTTCGATATAGGTTCCGGTCTTCACGATGAACGCCTCCGGTTGATAATAGTCGTAGTATGAGACAAAATAGTGCACGGCATTCTCCGGGAAGAATTCCTTAAACTCCTGTGCGAGTTGTGCCGCAAGCGTTTTGTTGTGGGCGATGACAAGCGTCGGTCGCTGAATCTTCTCGATGATATTCGCCATCGTAAAAGTCTTTCCCGATCCGGTGACCCCGAGGAGGGTCTGAAAGTTTTTCCCCTCCTCGAGTCATTGGAGAAGACCCGTAATAGCTTGGGGCTGGTCTCCCGCGGGAGTGTATTTTGCATGGAGTTTGAATTTGGACATTGGAAAGAATGAAGGATTTTTTAGCAACTCTGTATTATAGATTTTTTTGAAGGATTTGCAAAAGGAAAATGTTTAAAAAAATATATTTTGGGTGCAATTTTCTTGCATAATTTATTTATTTAAGTATAAATCTATTCTTAATAGATAATTTCTCGTATGGATTTTCCGAATTTCATTCCGAATTGAGATCTGACCACTCGGGTAAGTCCCGAAGAGCTCCTCTCGTACAAAAAAGCTATAGCGCAGATTTTCTCTGATAGATCGGAGAAAATCGAGAATTTCGTATGGGCTACGCTCAATGACGCAAGCCATATTTTGCCTGAATTCTATAATTCTCCCGAGAGAGTGAACTTCGCTTCCGAATATTATAACGAGAAATTTTCCGATGAAAATTGAATGTATCCAATGCCAGGAAATCCTTCCGAGGAAGTTTTCCGATTGCTTACAAAATACCCAAATATAATTGGGAGCCTTCTTGAAGAAACTGAGAGAACCCCGTTTGAAAAACTCTCACCGAGTACGAAAATGGATATCCTTTTTGCCGGATACCATGAATATTGTCTCTCTTATAACAGAGATAGCGGTATCTATAATGGAACGGTACAATATCAAGCCATTCAGAATATCCACGGGGATGTGACCCTTATGATAGTTCCCTATAAACAGGATGTGCAACGGGAGCTGTTTCCGGATATGAAACCTGCGATAATAGAACTAGAAGAAGATATTTCCGAGGGGATCCATATGTATCAGGAAACAACCTCTCTTTTTGTCGGACTCTGTCTCCTTTATAAACGGGCTTGAGGATCCAAAGAGGCACTCCTGCAATTTATCGATTCTCTCTCCGGGTCCCGTTCTCGTACCCCAAACGCAGCGGATGTCGGACTGAACGAATCGGCTGTGCATTTTGCACTGAGATGTCTTGCAGATGAATCTCTCGGATACGATACAACCGGAGAGTACGAGTATACATCGCTTATCATTTACTGATGACATCATTCCAAAAGACATCCTGAGATAGCCATTCATCAGGCAAAAAGTCTCGTAGTCCTCAAAGAAGACCCGAATGGGAAAATCCAGTTCGGGAAAGATATGTTTTTTACTTCCGGATTTGAGATTCCCTTGGAGGATATTTTTGGAATCCTCCTGCTTCTCTATAGATTCCCTGGACGAAGCGGTGTGACGAATCGGGAACTCCTTCGAGTATTTGCAGACGAATATTCGCCTATCGATGCCAAAAATTAAAGATTATTTCCCCA
>DNKW01000006.1:17060-19936 GCA_003488655.1 Candidatus Altimarinota bacterium
GTGAAGGTCTTTTTCGGAAGTCCCGCGACGATGACACTGCTTCCGTTTTCATCATCAATCGTGTCATAAAGCTTCGAAAATTCCCCTTCTTCGCGCATCATCCGTGCGTCGTCGTAACCGATGTACATACTTAGGTATTCTTTTCCATCGATGACATATGTTTCCTTTCTCGGGTTTATAATCTTGTTAAGAAGTGGTGGAATCGTCGCCTCGTCGTAGAGATAGAAATATTCCATCTTCTCAGGAGGGGTTTTGAGAATCATCAGACTCTCGGAAAAGAGGAGTTTCGTATAATTTTCCACAGAAAGGATATGGGTATCGTCGAGGAAAGTTCCGGTCGGTTTCAGGATACCCGCAACGCGAATGGTCCCGGCTCCGAAGAAATCACTGAGTTCGTCCCCGGCTCACTTTATGAGGCCTTCTTCTATCATCATCGCAGCTTCCGCGGAACCGATGAGCATATTGTTTCCGCTTATATCTACGACTCAGGATTTCACTTCGAGTCCAACGGGAAGAGAATCAGATCCGAAAAATACTTTCGGAAGCCCGCGGGAGTCGAATCCGATTTTCGTTTTCGCCTCTACCATAAAGGATTTGATATCGGAGAGAAGTCATGAATTTATGGTAGTATACGAACGAACCGATTCTGTCGCATTTCCGAATTGGGAAAATTGCCAAAATACTCCGAGAAAGAGAGCGGTCATAAGGATGGGCGCAATCGCGGAAAGAATATTCCTCCGTCCCGGACGGAAGTTTTTGAGCAGAAGCGAATTCGTCACCACCGATACCGAGGACAGTGCCATAGCGAGTCATGCGAGCTCCGGTTTCATGATGAATCCGAAAGTTGAAAGCACGCCTGCCGCTACGGGAATCCCGAGGATATTGTAGAAGAATGCAAAGAACATATTCTGCCGAATCTTTCCGACCGTCTGACGAGAGAGTTCGATTGAGGTCAGCACATCTCGGAGATCATTCCGCATAATGACGATGCCTCCCGATTCCATCGCCACATCCGCTCCGCTTCCCATGACGATTCCGAGATCGGCCTGCACGAGAGCGGGGGAGTCGTTGATTCCGTCTCCAACCATCGCCACCTTTTTTCCGGCATTCTGGAGTTTCTTCACCTCAAGTGCTTTATTCTCAGGCAACACTTCCGCGAACACATTCTCTATGCCGACCTTTAGAGCTATCGCACGGGCTGTTCGGGCATTGTCCCCGGTGATCATATAGACAGCGATTCCGAGTTTCTTCATCCGTTCGATCGCTTCGGCGGAAGTCGGTTTAATGACATCCGCAACCGCGATAAAAGCGAGGAGATTTTCCTCATCTGATAAAAGCATGACGGTTTTCCCTTCCGCTTCAAGGTTCTCAATCGTTGCTTTCATTTTGAGGGCGATATTGTTTTCTTCGAGGAAGAGTCTCGTTCCGAGAAGATAGGATTTTCCTCCGATCGTTCCGCGAACCCCTCTTCCGGGAACTGCTTGAAAGTTTTCAATATCTATAGTGATAACCTTCAGTTCGTCTGCTTTCTGAACAATGGCTTCCGCGAGCGGATGCTCGGATTTTCTTTCAAGCGCTCCGGCGATTTGGAGAATCTCATTTTCTTCCATATCGGCAATCGGTACGATATCGGTGACTTTCGGTTTCCCTTCAGTGATGGTTCCGGTTTTATCGAGGACGATCACATCGATTTTGCAAGCCATCTCGAGCGGTTCTCCTCACTTGATGAGGATTCCGTGCTCGGCCCCTTTCCCGGTTCCGACCATAATCGCGGTCGGTGTCGCGAGTCCGAGAGCACAGGGACAAGCGATGACGATAACCGCGGAAAAATAGAGAAGCGCCGTTGCGAACGACGAACCGAGGAGGAAGTACCAAACGACAAAGGTGATGATGGCGATAATGATGACCAATGGCACGAAAACGGCGGAAATATTGTCCGCAAGTCCTTGAATCGGAGCTTTCGATCCCTGGGCCTCCTCTATGAGCGCGATAATATGCGAAAGAGCGGTTTCGGAACCGACTCCGGTCACCCGAAACTCGAAACTTCCGAGTTTGTTGATAGTTCCAGCAAAGACTTTCGAACCGGAAGTTTTCTCGATCGGCATACTTTCACCGGTCAGCATGGATTCGTCGATGCTCGAGTACCCTTCGGTTATCATCCCGTCAACCGGGATTTTTTCCCCTGGACGAACGATGATAATATCCCCTTGTTTCACTTCCTCGACCGCTATATCTATAACGGATCCGTTTCGTTTTACGCGAGCCGTTTTCGGTGCCATGTCCATGAGTCGTTCGATGGCTTCCGATGTTTTTCCTTTTGCCCGTGCTTCGAGGTATTTTCCGAGCGAGATAAACGCCACGAGAAATGCCGCCACTTCGAAATAGATGTCGGGGATTTTCATGCCGTTAAGTCCGATGAGCGAACCGGTCTGTATGAAGTAAACGATATACGAATAGAGACTGTACGCGTAGGCGGTGAATGTACCGATGGCGATGAGCGAATACATATTCGCGGTCTTCATACGGAGTGCCGACCATGCTCCGGAAAAGAACTCCCGTCCGATAACAAACACTATGGGCGTTGCGAGAAGGAGGGAAATAATCGCCGCATACGGCATGATAATTCCTTCATACTGCGGAAACCGAACGAAATCAAACACCATGAAGAGAATCATCGGAATCGAAAGGATCGCCGAGCTCATAAAGCGCATTTTCCATTTTCCGATATCGTGCGTGCGTTTCGTGTGCTCGAAGTGTTCTCCCGGAACCTCTGTATCAAAGGCTTCATATCCCGCATCAACAATAGTCTTCTTGAGTGTTTCGGGATTCGTGTTCTTCGGATCGTATTTGATTCGTGCCTTTTCGGAAGCGAAATT